>JAZRUQ010000154.1:0-3853 GCA_045652605.1 Erysipelotrichaceae bacterium | reverse complement strand
ATTATATCACAAACTTTTTCTTTTTACAGTCAATATTCATTAATTTTATTTATAAACGAAATAATATTGACCATTTTATATGCACTTGATTGTACATTCCAGATGAGGATATTCTTTTTGAATCCTTTTTTGAATCTGTCTGGCAAAGTTCAGCTGTTCTGGTTCATGGAACACAACCACAAACTTCCAGCATTTGACTACTTTAGAAGAGAAATGTTTTGCCGAACGATTCAACAAAGTAAATACTTCTTCCATTTCATCTTGAGTGATCTGTCTGCTGAGCTCTATTTTCAGTTCAAGTTCAAATGAATTTTTATTCAATTCATTCATCATCAAGTCAAATCCGTACCAGGCATTGATTCTTTCGCCATAGGCTTCAATGTAGTTATCTGGATGAAGCAGGTCAGCTTCAATATGAACGTCTTTGTTCAAGAATTCATTCTGTGATAACTGACGAATCAGAACCGCTTTTCGATACAATTCTGTTTCTGTTTTCAAGCCGCTGAGTTCATGAATCATGCGCTGAATATAAAACTGTGCTTCCTTTTCATCAAGAACTTCAACTTTCCTGTTCATTGATAAATTCTGCTGTTCTTTCCATCCTGCAGGAGTCGTTTTAAATTCCTCCATAAAATAACGATAGAAGTACTTGGAATCACTGAATCCACACTGACGCAGAATTTCCTGGTGATTCTCATTTTTGAATAACAGAAGTTCTTCTGCTTTTTTCAATCGCTGAAGTGTGACCCATTCCAGCAATGTTCTTCCTGTCAGTTGCTTGTATTGTGTCGCAAGATTACTTTTTTTCATCTTGATCTGATCCGCAAGAGTCTGAAGACTGATTTTCTGACTCAGATTTTTATCAATCAAAGCATGCAGATTCAACACCCATTTCATCTGTTCTTCACTGATCTGAGATTTCATTTCATGATAATCCGAAATTAGCGCTTCCTTGATTTCATGAAAGCAATCGTTATGCTGTGCATACAGAAGCAGATTCTTTGTGAATACACAGTCACGATAGACATCAGACATATCTTTTTCCTGATCAAGCGAGCTCAATGAATTCGTCAGCTCCAGAAGATGAAGTGCATCTTTTTCTTCATGTTTCAACAAAGACATTTCAAGATCAAGCCATTCTACAACACATCCTGCATGAGATTGAATCGAGGTCAATTCATGAGGATTGATAAAGAAAACGTCACCTTCCTTGAATTTATTCACACGTGAAAAGCGTTTTACCTGGCAGATTCCATCCAGCACAAAAACAATCACCAGACTTTGATGATTCACAAAAAGTGGATATTCATAAATACGTAGAATCTGACAATTCATGTTTTCTTCCTCTTGTCTTATTATACAAAAACTCCCTGTGATTTCCACAGGGAATTTAACTGTAAATCTTTTTTGCGATTTCCACAAACTTTGGAATTTCTTTTCGTGAATCCTGTGTCATCCAGCCAATTTCAACCTGAAGAGGAGGACAGCCAATCAGTGGCACCTTGCTCATGGCTTGAACCTGAGATGCTTCCAGCATTGGCAAAATCAGCATCCCTTTACCAGAACGCACTGCAATCATGGCACTTTCGAAACTTGAAGCAGGGAAGTTCAAAGGAACACCCGCTTTGATCAGCTCTGAGATTGCAGGTTCCTGTACGGAAGAAAGATAGGTTTCATCAGCACCTGCAGTAATGATTGGAAGATGTTTTAAATCAGAAATGCTTAATGATGTACAGCTGGATAAAGGATGATTCTTAGCCATCAGGACATAATAGTTCATTTTATACAAAGGCTCAAAGCTGATATCGGTACAATCACGATGTTCGCTGTTATAAAAAAAACCGATATCGATACGATTTGTACGCAAATCATCCAAAGGCTTCAAATCACTTTGAGATAGAATATCAATTTCTGACGCAGGATACTGTTCATAGAATTTTTCTACAAACTGCGCAAGCAAGTCATAGTCTGACAATTTGCGGATCCCTACACGGAAATGAGATTTGTTGGTGTTATGGATATCCTGGGCTTTCTTTACTGCATGCTGAGAGAAAGAAAGCAGCTGAACAGCATCATAATAGAACGTTTGTCCAGCCATTGTTAAACGACAATGACGTGTATTTCTTTCAAACAGCACAACATCCATTTCTTTTTCCAAGGAACGAATCTGATACGTGATAGCAGGTTGTGAAATGCACATTTTTTCTGCTGCGCGCACAAAACTCAGCAATTCTGCCACCTGTACAAAACATTCAAGCTGATAAAGGGTCATAACGTTCACCTCTTTTGATTCTATTATAATTGATTTCAGCAAAGATTTATAAATAAATTTTATAAATCTAACACTTTTTGAATTTCTCATCGAAATCACCTTGTTATATAATTAACAAGTAAAAGGTTATTCATTACCTATACAGAATAATACGAAATGTATTAAGGAGGAGAAAAATGAAAAAGGGAATTTCTAGACGTGAGTTTCTGAAGGGCGCAGCTGCTGGTGCAGTGACTGTTGCTGCAGCTGGAATGCTGGGCGCATGCGCTAATACAGAACCTACAACTCCAACTACTACTCCAGAACCTACACCAACACCTGGTGGAGATGGAAAATACGTAACTAAGGCTATCGGTCACGAAAGCTTCGTTCACGTTGCAACTACAATCTTCGAAGGCAAGATTACTGCTTGTGAAGTTCTGCAGCATGAAGAAACAATGGGTATCGGTAACTATGCATGTGCACGTATCCCAGCTGCAATCGTAGCTGCTCAGAGCGTAAACGTTCCTAACGTTCGTGGATGCTCAATCACTTCTATGGCTATCAAGACTGCTGTTAAAGAAGCAATCACTCTGGCTGGTTACAACGTTGAAGACTTCTCTAAGGAAGTTACAGCTGCTGCTGACAACGGTGTTTATGAAGAAACAGCTGACGTAGTTATCGTTGGTGCTGGTACTTCTGGTCTGGTTACAGCTTGCCGTCTGCTTGAAGAAGGTCACAGCGTAACTCTGATCGAAAAGCGCGATATCCCAGGTGGATCAATGGCTATGACTTACGGTGGTTTCGCAACTGCTGGTTCACAGCTGCAGTCTAACTATGACGTAGACGGTGCTTATGCAGCTTCTACTTATGGTTCTCTGGACAGCATGATGGCTTTCTGGAAGATGATGACTAAGTATCACAGAACTGAATTCTTCACTGGTGAAATGCCATACATGACTTTGCAGTATGCAACAGCTGGTAAGGTTCTTGACTGGATGAACAGCATCGGTATCGGTTTCAACACAATCGGTAACTTCGAAGGTGCTACTCAGTACGGTTATGCAACTCCTTACATGGCTCCTGGATGCTACGAAGGCGGTGCTGGTTATGCAATGATGTTCCTGGCTCAGCGTGTTGAAAAGTACCCTAACGGTAAGATCATCTACTCTACATCTGTTGATAAGTTGATCAAGGACGAAACTGGTAAGGTTGTTGGTGTTCACGCAGTTGGTGACAACGGTGCTGATTACACAATCACTGGTAAGGCTGTATGTCTTGCAACTGGTGGTTTCGCTAAGAACAAAGAAATGCTGCAGAAGTACAGCAAAGACTATGCTGACTTCTTCTTCAACTGCGCTTCTTGCTCAACTGGTGAAGGTATCCAGATGGGTATCGATGCTGGTGGTTTCGTTGAATGCGAAAACCGTCCACTGCCTGCATACCTGTCTTCTTACAAGAGCAAATTCGAGCTGGCATTCATCCACAGCACAGCTCCTGGTATCATGGTTAACATCAATGGTGACAACATCGGTAACATCATTTCTGACAACCACTACACAATGGCTAAGGCTAAGTCGGAGGCCAAGCGGTCTTAGGAAG
>JAZRUQ010000153.1:0-10534 GCA_045652605.1 Erysipelotrichaceae bacterium | reverse complement strand
TGTTAGGGCTTCAGATTAAATATGGTGATACAATGGTTGTTACAATTGAAGGTGATGATGAAGATGCAGCTTTTGAAAATGTCATGACCGTGATTGAAAAAGAATTCAATGAAAGAAAAGAATCAAAAGTATTGAAGATTGCGTTCTTTGGTACAAAAGACTATGATCGTACTTTCTTTAGTGAACTTACAAAGGAAAAAGGTCATGGAACGTATAACTGTGAAATCAAATATTTCACATCTCCGTTGGGACCGGAAACTGCAAGTCTGGCACAGGGGTATGATGCTGTGTGTGTTTTTGTCAATGACGATGTTTCCAGACCTGTTATAGAACAGCTGCACAGCCATGGCGTGAAACTGATTCTTTTGCGCTGTGCAGGATTTAATAATGTTGATTTGGTTGCTGCCAAGGAATATGGTATTACCGTTCTGCGTGTTCCTGCATACTCGCCTTATGCAGTGGCTGAACATGCAATGGCGATTCTTCAGCAGGCAAACCGTCATCTGCACAAATCCTACAACAAGGTTAAAGACAACAACTATGCATTAAGTGGTCTTTTGGGATTTGATCTGCACAACAAAGTGGCAGGTATTGTAGGTACAGGAAAAATTGGTGTCTGCATGGCACACATCTGCAAAGGATATGGCATGAGTGTAATTGCCTGGGATGCTTATCCAAATCAGAATCTGGTTGATGAAGGGCTTTTGACTTATGTTTCCAAAGAAGATCTGTTTAAACGCTCAGATTTGATTTCTCTGCATGCACCGCTGTTTCCGACAACACATCATATGATCAATGAAGAAACCATCAGCATGATGAAGGATACAGTGATGCTGGTGAACACTGCACGTGGTGGTCTGATTGATAATGAGGCTTTGATTGAAGCACTGAAAAAAGGAAAATTCCACGCAGTAGCGCTGGATGTCTACGAAGGTGAAGATGAAAATGTCTATACAGATTGTTCAGATATGCCGATTGCCAATGACATCACAGCTCGTCTTTTGAATTTCCCTCAGGTGGTTATTACGAGTCATCAGGCGTTCTTTACACGTGAAGCAATGCAGGCAATTGCAGTCGTCACAATGGAAAATGCACGCAACTTCAATGAAGGCTATGATTATGGAACTGCTGAAGTAAAATAAAACATGAACTGCATAAAAACAAGCAGGGTTTTTAAACCCTGCTTGTTTTAGATGATAGAATTATTTATCCGGATTTATAAACCATGTAATCAAAGCATGAAGTAAAGCAGCTATGACACTAGCTGTGATTTTTTTCATGATTTCAACTTGATTGCCACTGAAATAATCAATCATTGTACTTGCGATGAAATAAGAAAGACCAAAAATGAAGGAATGATGATATTTTTTCGTGATGATTCTCTTTTATCTAATGAGATACATTGATAAGTTCATTATACATGAAATTGATTAAAAAACTCAGTTGATGAGAACTGATTATTTGAGCAGCTTTTTTTTAATCTATTTTATTGAATTGGTTGAAATCTTATATCTCAAACATTATAGTTAAAGTGTACTATTAGGAGGAAAATAGAATGATTTTTAATTTTACTGAAGAAATGATGGCTTCAGCTAGCTCAACATTCACAGCTACTGAAATTCATCAGCAGCCATCTACTTGGAAGAAAACGATTCAGCAGATTAAGGATAATAAAGAAACACTGAAAGAGTTCATTGAACAGGTTACTGCTCAGGAAGACTATGATGTGATTCTGGCAGGGGCTGGAACCAGTGAATTTGTTGGAAATGGACTGTTTTCATATCTGAATAAGAAAACAAATTTTAAGTGTAAATCTTATGGAACAACGGATATCGTTGCAACTCCAGAAAACTATTTGTCACGTACAAAACCAACTCTTCTGATTTCATTTGGACGCAGCGGAAACTCTCCTGAATCAATTGGTGCTGTTGATGCAGCTGAAGTGGTTTGCGAAAACCTGTATCATCTGTTCATCACTTGCAACAAAAATGGTGCTCTTTCAAAACGTGCAGATCAGGAAAAGAATTGCTATGCAATCAATCTGACTGATGAAACACATGACCAGTCATTTGCGATGACTAGCTCATTTACAAATATGTATCTGGCTTGCCTTTTGTGTTTTGAACTGGATCGACTGGATGAAGTTTGTGTTGAACTGGAAAGCGTTGTTGCCTGCGGTGAAAAGTTTGTAGAAGAAGACTACAAGGTTGCAAAAGAAGTTGTTGAAGCATATGACTTCAATCGTATTGTTTACCTGGGTGCAAATGCACTGAAGGGTATTGCACAGGAAAGTGCACTGAAGATGCTGGAACTGACTGCTGGTAAAGTAGCGACGATGTATGATACTCCACTGGGATTCAGACATGGTCCTAAGTCAATCATTGATGACAGCACACTGACAGTTGTCTATCTGAGTGATGATGCTTATTCATATCAGTATGAACTGGATTTGATTAAGGAAATGAGCGGGCAGAGAAAAGGAAACAAGATTTTTGTTGTGACAAACACAAATCGTCCTGAAGTGAAGGAACTAGTGGATTTCTATTATTCATTCCATGGTGAAACTCATAACAATGTCTTGCTGGGATTGGATTACATCACAGTGGCACAGTGCATTGCATTGTATAAATCACTTTCATATGGCATTACTCCAGACAATCCATGTCCAAGTGGAGAAGTAAACCGTGTGGTTAAGGGTGTTATCTTGTATCCATACGAAAGAGCGGTGAAGTAGATGAAAGTGTTTGTAGCAGCTGCAAATGAAGCGGTACAACTGAAAAATCTGCTTTGTGAATGGATGAGAGAACATGGCTATGAAGCAGTCGATATTACACAGGAAAACATGAATTTCTTTGATGCATCTGAAGCCGTCGTGAAAGAAGTGCTGAAAAACAAAGATGAAGATCGCGGTATCATTCTTGATGAAACAGGATCAGGTGCCTTTATGTGTGCTTCAAAACACAACGGTATTATCTGTGCTCAGTTGAATGATGAACATTCCGCAAAAATGACACGTGATCACAATAACGCCAATGTTATTACTATGGGCTGCAGAGTAGTAGGATCTCACGTAGCTATTGGAATAACTGAACGTTTCCTGAAAGGAAAATATTCTGCAGGAAGACATAAAATTCGCATTGATATGCTGGATAGAATGGGGGAATAACCATGAAAATCGCAGTAGGATGTGACCATATTGTCACTGAAATTAAAAATGATGTCGTCAAGTACCTTGAAAAAAAGGGAATTGAAGTGATTGACTGTGGAACATATGACAAGGAAAGGACACATTATCCAATTTACGGGAAACGTGTTGGTGAGAAAGTTTCTCTGAAAGAAGTGAATTTTGGAATTGTGTTGTGTGGTACGGGTGTTGGCATTACCAATGCTGCCAATAAAATCAAAGGAGTTCGCTGTGTGCTGACACAGGATGTATCAGTGGTTAAATATGCTCGTGAAGTGCTCAATGCCAATGTGCTCGGCTTCGGTGGAAGAGTATCCGGTATGGGAATGATTGAGGATTTGATTGATACGTTCCTTGAAACAGAATATGTTCCAACAGAAGAAAGAAATGCTTTCATTAATAAAATGGACCATTTGATTGAACATGATCCAGCTTGTGGAAAAGAAGACTTGTTTGATGATCTGCTTGAGAAATGGGATAGAGGAGAGTATCATGATTAAGGACTGAAATAGTCCTTTTTCTATAGGTGATATTCATGTATAATTTTGATGAAATGGGGTGCTTTTATGTTGAATCATCAGAAAATCTGTTTCTTTGATGTGGATGGTACATTAACAATAGAATGTGATGCTCAGAAAATTCTGGTACCTGAAAGTACATTGAAGGCTTTGAGCAAAGCGCATGATGCAGGTGTTCTGTTGTTTGCCAATACAGGACGTCCTTATGGTACAGTTCATCCTGTCATTAAAGCACTGCCATTGGATGGATTTGTGTGCGGGTGCGGTACATGGATCATGCGCAATGGAAAAGAATTGTTCCGTCATGAGATTGAAAGAACTGAGCGTATTGAAATCATGCGTAAAGTTAAAGAACTGAATTTAAGCTGTGTCTATGAGGCAAAAGAAGGATTTGCAGTTGTAGATCCTTTGAATCATGGACCAATGAATGATATCGTCAAAACTTATCTTCAGGATGGATTTCAATTGTTGGAAGTGAATGATGACCTGGTGTTTGAAAAATTCTGTCTGTTTAAAAACAGTGAAGAGGATTGGCCGGATTTATCATTTTTAAAGAACTATGACAAGATGTACAGATATGGGTATTTTGTGGAAGTTGTCCCATTGGCCTGTTCAAAAGGGAAAGCTATCCAATCCCTGTTGAAGGAACTGAATGTTTCTTATGAAAACAGTTATAGTTTTGGGGATAGTGTCAATGATGTAGAAATGCTGAAAGTGACAAAGCAGAGCATTGTAATGGGCAATGCGCCGAATGAAGTGAAAAAGCTGGCAACTTATGTCACAAAGACAGCGGCAGAAGATGGATTGTATGAAGCAATGGATCAGCTGAATCTGTTGCAGGGGGAAATAAATGACAAGAAATAAAGGTATATTACTGGTCATTGCATCAGCACTTTTGTATGGTTTTGCACCAGTGCTGTGTTCAATGACATATCAGTATGGCAACAATCCGATCACATTGACTTTCTTTCGAAGTTTCTTTGTGGTTATTCTATTGGGTGTGCTGATGATTAAAAATAAAATCTCTTTTCGCTGTGAAAAGGGAGAACTGATTCGTATTGTAGGGGTTGCACTGTTTGGCTCAATTATGACAACACTCCTGCTGAACAGCAGTTATCTCTATATTGGAGTGGGAACTGCAACAACATTGCATTTTCTTTATCCGCTTTTTGTGACACTGATTTGTCATTTTGTCTATCATGATTCACTAAACAAGAAGCATCTGATGGCTCTTGGTATCTGTTTGTGTGGTGTGCTGCTGTTTCTGGACTTCAAGGATTTATCCAAGATGAAAGGAATTCTGATGGCGCTGATCAGTGGGATGACCTTTGCGGTGTATCTGGTAGGGATTGATAAGCTGAAACTCTCTAAAATGAACAGTATGAAACTGTCTTTCTATTTTGCGTTGACGGTCAGTGTTGTGCTCGGAGTCTTTGGTTTTTCAACAGGTCAGATGATTCTGAATCAGCCTGTGATTTCTTATGTGCTGATGTTTGGTGTTGCGATTATGGCACAGTGGCTGGCTGTTGTGTTTCTGCAGCAGGGGATTTCAGTACTGGGCAGCTCACTGGCTAGTTTGTTTTCCATGTTTGAACCCGTTTCATGTCTGGTGTTTGGTGCACTCTTGCTCAATGAAACTGTAGTGATTGCACAGGCCATTGGCTGTGTGCTGATTTTAGGCGGCGTATTGCTTCTGATAAAGGAATAGTTTATGGTCAAGGAAATTGTAAAAGACAAGTTTCTGCTTTCACAGAAAAGCAGAGAAGCAACCATACAGGATCTTGAAGTTGCCCAGAATCTGATGGATACATTAGATGCTCATCGTGATCATTGCGTAGGTCTTGCGGCCAATATGATTGGTTCACTGGTTCGTATTGCGGTGATTATGGATCACAACAAGATTGTCTGTTTTATCAATCCAAAAGTGATTTCGTGCTCAGGTAAGAAAATCTGTGAAGAAGGATGCCTGTGTCATGTTGGGACAAAAGAAACTGTCCGCTATGAAAAAATCAAAGTGGAATATCAGGATATGAACATGAAGAAAAAGATTCGTACACTCATAGGATTTGAAGCTCAGATTCTGCAGCATGAAATGGACCACTTTGAAGGAATACTCATTTAAAAAGGCTCATCAAGAGCCTTTTAATGTTTTCTGCGGGATTTTACGAATTCGGAAATTGCCATTGTACACATTGCCAACCCTAAAGAGACCAGCATCTGCGTAAAGTTCAGCGGAGTCAATGAGAACAAGGAAGACATTGGTTTTACGTAAATGACGGCAAACTGAAGTGCCAGTCCGATCATCAAAGCCAGCCAGAGAATTCGGTTTGTGAAGAAAGAACGGTTCAGTATAGAATGGTTGCTTCTAACATTGAATGCATGAATCAGCTGCGATGCAGATAAAGTCATAAAGGCCATGGTCATACCTACAAGATGAGATTGTGTGCTGCCAATCAGATAGGCAGATAAAGTTAAAGCACCAATCATAGTCCCTTGCCATGCAATGGTCCAGCCTAAATGATGAGAAAAGAATCCTTCTTCTTTTGAACGAGGTTTACGATTCATGATGTCAGAGTCCGCTTTTTCCATACCTAAGGCAAAGGCAGGTAAAGAGTCTGTGATCAGGTTGACCCACAACAGATGAATCGGAAGCAAAGGCACACCTAAGTTGACACCTGGAATCAGATTCAGAACAGATGCACAGAAGATAGTCAGAACTTCACCGATGTTGCTGGAAAGAAGGAACTGGACATCTTTTTTAATGTTGTCATAAATCGTACGACCCTGTTCAACTGCAGAAATAATGGTTGCGAAGTTATCGTCCATTAAGACCATTTCAGAAGCCTGCTTGGCAACATCGGTTCCTGTAATGCCCATGGCACATCCAATGTCTGCTGTTTTGAGTGCAGGGGAGTCATTGACACCATCCCCTGTCATGGCAACGATATGGCCTTTTTTCTGCCATGCTTTGACGATGCGAACTTTGTGTTCTGGGGCTACTCGTGCATATACGCTGATGGACTCTAAGCGTGCATCAAGTTCTTCATCACTCATATGAGAAAGTTCTGTGCCGGATACGGCAATTTCGCTGTCATGGAGGATACCCAGTTCTTTTGCGATGGCTGACGCTGTAATCAGATGGTCACCGGTAATCATGATGGTGCGGATACCACCCTTTTGAGCTTTAGCGATGGCATCTTTCACTTCAGTTCGAGGCGGGTCAATCATTCCTGCTAAACCGACAAATTCCATGTTCATTTCCTGGGAAATATCGACAGATTCAGGCATTGTATCATGGTGCCTGATCGCAACAGCAAGCACTCGCAGAGCCTCTGATGCCATTTGTTCATTGACTTGTAAATCTTCAGGAGAACTGTTTGTACATCGAGAAAGAATGACATCTGGTGCACCTTTGGTGATCTGAAGAATCTTTTCACCATCACGTACAAATACACTCATCATTTTGCGATCTGAATCAAACGCAATTTCATCAATACGAGGATATTGTTTGTTCAGTTCTTGTTTTTTATCTTTCAGCAGCCAGCTGGCATACACAAGGGCAGTTTCAGTCGGGTCACCCAGCATTTTCACGCCCTCTTCCGTGATGTCCAGCTGAGCATCTGTACACAAAGTAAAATATGTCAGAAGCTGATGAATCTCATCTGGTGCATCGGATGAAAAAGATTTTCTTTTTGTTTCAGGAGTATACACTTCTGTAACGGTCATGCGGTTTTGTGTCAACGTTCCAGTTTTATCTGAACAGATGACAGAACAGCATCCCAATGTTTCTACTGCAGGCAGTTTTCTGACCACTGCATTTTCCTGCGCCATTTTTGATACACCTAATGCTAAACAGATAGTAACTACGGTTGCAAGACCTTCCGGAATTGCGGCGACAGCCAAAGCAACAGCCGTCTTAAAGGCATCCAGAATATTTAAACCCGATGCAAATTCAAGTCCAAACACGATAACACAGATAACAAGACACAAAGTACCAATGATTCTGGAAATCTGTTCAATGTTTTTCTGCAAAGGGGTCTGTTCATTGTCAGCTTTCATCAGCATATCTGCGATCTTGCCGACTTCATTGTTTTGTCCAACACTGGTTACACAGACCAGAGCACGTCCATAAGTGCAGACTGTGCCGGCAAACACCATGTTTTTCTGATCGCCTAAAGGCACATTGTCCTGCATGATGACATCGGCATGTTTATGCACAGGAACGCTTTCACCTGTCAGTGCACTTTCGTCCACCTGCAGATTCCAGCATTCAATAATGCGTCCATCTGATGCAATCTGATCACCTGCTTCAATCACCAGAATATCACCCGCAGTTACTTCAGAAGTGTCCGTGCTGATGCGGGTTCCATCTTTTAATACATTGGCTTTAGAAGCAGAGAGCTTTTTCAGTGCTTCAAGTGATTTTTCAGCATTGTTTTCCTGTACAACACCTAAGATGGCATTGAACATCACAACACCCACAATGATGAGACTTTCTGTCCATTCATGCGGGTCAACGATGATGCTGATAAGGGCAGCTGCAATTAAAATCAAAGTTAGCGGATCTTTCAATTGAAGCAGAAATTTTTTGAACAGGCTATCCTGTGGAGGTTCAATCAGGACATTTCTGCCATATTTCAATTGGTTGGTTTCTCTTTGTGCATTGGACAATCCTGCACTGGATGTGCAGAATTCCTGAAGAATTTCTTCTTTTGTCTTTTTATAGTTCATTTTGTCTCCTTTTTTGGGTCAAAAAAAGACCCATCCTCTTGATAGGTCTTGCACTTGAAGAAGTCTGAATCCGGATGAAGTTCATCGTGCTGACGAATTCAGAAAACCCGATCGGGTCTGCTGCTCCCCTAACTTAAGGTGATACTACTTAGTCTATGTCAAAGTATCAAATGACATTCTTTTCTTGGTGTAAAAAGCGAAATAGTTTTTGAATTTATGTGCAGACTTTGCGATAATAAAGAAAAAGAGGGAGTATGAATTATGATTTTAGATGATTATCAAAAAAGAGCCGACCAGTTGTTTGAACAGGTAAAAACAACACAGAGAGAAAACATCATTGCGGCAGGGAAAATGATTGCCGATACAATTGATGCAGGCGGAAACATTTATCTGAGCGGTATTTGTCATTCCATTGAAATGGATCTGTTTAACAGAGGTGGAGGACCTGCTTTCTATCGTACATTCCATTATAAGCTGGATGTTCAGTCCAATGCGCGTGAAAGAGATCGAAGCGATATGGATTTGGATATGGAGGGTCTGGGTGCTTATATCCTGAAGGCTTCTACTATTCGTCCAGGTGATGTTCTCTTTGTCGGATCAGTTTCAGGTCGTACAAAAGGCGTTGTCGATCTTGCTTGGGAAGCAAAGAAGATGGGCATCAAAGTTATCGCAATGAGCTCAATGAGCTATGCACAGAGTGTAGGGCCAGTTCATTCCTCAGGCAAAAAACTGTATGAATTCGTGGATCTGACATTGGATAACTGTGCACCTGCAGCAGAAGCAATGCTGGAAGTAGAAGGTATTGAAGCAAACTTTGCAGCAGCAAGCGGACTTGCAAGTTCTTATATCCTGTGGTCAGTAACTGCAGTTGTACTGGAAGAAATGATGAAGCGCGGCAAGACACCATTGCTTCTGAAGAGTGCCAACTATCCAGGCGGGCCTGAATACAACAAGACAGAAGTTTATCCACATTACGAAAAATACGGTTGGTAATCATTAACCTGTATGTCATTAAAAAGCCTTTTTACATAAAGGCTTTTTCTTTTGTACAATTGTTTAGCAAATGATTATGAAAGAGTATTCCGGCAAACTATTCTAAAGCATACTGAAAAACTTTCTGTTCTGAACTTTTTTCTGAGGTTTTTGCGTTTTTTAGAGAATATTTAAGTAGATGGAAGAAAAATGCAGAAACTTGTAGAAAATCAATATGATGCTTGTTGTAAGAAAGTACTCCGATTTAAGCCTATTGCATCAAGAGTACTTAATGACTTTATCCCTGAATGAGATTCACAGGATGCTGGACAAAAACAATCTCAGCGATCGAATGAGTGTACTTAATGTTGAGGATATCACAAAACCTAATGCCAAAATCTTTTATGATCTGTTATGTCATATTCCTTATAAGGAAGGTTTATTTGTGGATTTCGAACCGCAAGGTAAAATTTCCAACTATGATGCATTTACCAATCGATGCATCCATACAGGTTCCAGAATGATTGTCTGGCAGAGAAATGAAAAAGATGGGAGTTTCAAAGATGATTTCAGTGATTTGAAAAGATGCGTCAGCATCTGGATTGTGATTCATCCACCTGTTGAGCATAGAGGGAAAGTGATACGGATTGTACAGAAACAAAGTCAAATGAGTGAAACAAAGATAACAGATGAGAAAGAATTGAATCAACAGACAATTCTGATTCTGTGTCTGCATGATGAAATTGATCTGATAGATAATAGTGCATTCATGATGTTAAGTATCCTGTTTAGCTCAAAACTGAGCCGGAATGAGAGGGTCTTGTATCTGAAAATAAGCTATGGTATTGTGTTGACAGAAGCAGAAAGGGAGATTGTTGGTCAGAATACTGCAGGTATGAATCAGTTTATGGCTGGCTACATTCAGGGGGCAGCAGATGCAAACCCTGATATCAAAGTCATGATCAGCTATGTTGGAAGCTATACAGACCCAGCAACTGCAAAAGAACAGTCACTGCAGATGATTGCTCAGGGCGCTGATGTGATCTGGGGATGTGCTGGCGGATCAGGAAATGGTGTATTTGAAGCTGTTGCAGAAAGCCGAAAGACAAATAAAAATATTTGGGCTTTG
>JAZRUQ010000152.1:0-9116 GCA_045652605.1 Erysipelotrichaceae bacterium | reverse complement strand
TCGATAGCTTCCCACAGACCATTCAAATAAGTTGCACCCAGTGCTCTGTCATACAGTCCATATCCTGGCATTGCCACTTCTCCCCAGATCATTCTTCCATGGTCTGGTCTGATTGGTCCTGTAAATCCTGTTTCATACAGCGCTCTCATGATTTCATACATATCAAATGTTCCATCACTTGACAGGTGGGCACTTTCTTCAAAGTTTGTTGGTGAATGGAAGTACAGATTGCGTACATGTGCAAAATGAATTCTTCCTTCCAGTGCTCGAATCATTTCTGGCAGATCATTGTTCAAGTTTGTTCCGTATGATCCTGAACAGAATGTTACACCATTGTGCTTGTTGTCAACTGCCTTCATCAAACGGCAGATGTTTTCCTTGTTGATGATGATTCTTGGCAGCCCAAATACGCTCCATGCTGGATCATCTGGATGGATCGCCATGTTGATATCATATTTGTCACACACTGGCATGATCTTTTCCAAAAAGTACACCAGGTTTTCAAACAGTTTTTCATCATCGATGTTCTTGTACATTTCAAACAGTTCTTTTACTCTTGCCATGCGGTCTGGTTCCCACCCTGGCATTACTGTTCCATTCATGTCTCCTGAGATCGATTCGAACATCTTTTCTGGATCCAGTGCATCTACTGCTTCCTGTGTATATGCCAGTACTGTTGATCCATCTGCTCTTTCTCTTGCCAGTTCTGTTCTTGTCCAGTCAAACACCGGCATGAAGTTATAGCACACCATGTGGATATCTTCCTTACCCAGGTTTTCCAGTGTTTCGATATAGTTTGCGATATACTGATCTCTTTCTGGTGCTCCTGTCTTGATTGCATCGTGTACGTTTACACTTTCAATCCCTGACAATCTCAGCCCTGCTGCTTCTACTTCTGCCTTCAATGCACGAATTGCTTCTGGCTTCCATACTTCTCCTGGTTTTGTGTCATACAATGTTGTGATGACTCCTGTTACTCCAGGAATCTGGCGGATTTGTTTCAGCGTTACTGTATCATGTCCTGTACCGTACCATCTAAGTGTCATTTCCATAGTATTTTCTCCTTCTATAATTTATTGCTAATTTATTATATAAAAAAAAGCATTGACGAAATTGTTCCTAACATTGCAAAAATTGTTATTTTGTGATAGCGTTTACATATAGATATCTGCATTTCTTTTGGAGGCTTTTATGAGTAAACCTTATGTTTCCATTTTTAATGAACGTCAGCATATGAATTCTGACTACTTTGAACTCTATTATTATGAAGATTCTTCCTTTTCCGGAGTTAAAAATCACACTCATGATTATTATGAATTTTACTTTTTTGTAAACGGTGACATGTCAATGTTCATCAATCAGAAAAAACACAACATGAAAAAAGGAGATGTCATTGTCATCCCACCTGGAATTCCACATCATGTAATCAATCACAATACTTCCATCCCTTACCGACGTTTTGTCTTCTGGGTTGACTGTGATTACATAAATGAAATCATGTCCAGAGCAGAGCAGATGCGTTACATCATCGATCACACCATCAACAACAAACAATACATCTATTCAAATGATGTTGTTTCATTCAATGCGATTGAATCCAAACTCCTTCGTTTAATTGAAGAAATGAATTCGCAGCGTTTTGGACATGATCAGAAAATATCATTGTGTGTACACGACATCATTCTTCATCTCAATCGTATGGCTTATGAAATGAACAATCCACTTAAAAACTCCTCCAACAAATCCTTAGATAAGGGTATCGTTCAACATATTGAAAGTCATTTGGATGAAGAACTGACCTTGGATTCCATTGCAGAAACCTTTTTTGTTTCCAAGTTTTATGTTTCTCACCTTTTCAAACAAAAATATGGCATTTCAGTGCATCAATTCATTACTAAAAAACGTCTCGATATGTGCAAAAATGCCCTTCTTAGTGACTTGAACATCACTGAAATCTTTCATCGTTATGGTTTCCGTGATTATTCAAGTTTCTTTCGAGCATTCAAAAAAGAATTCGGACTTTCTCCAAAAGAATATCGTGAAATCCATTTTTCACAGAAAATATAGAAAAAAGCTCTGCACTGTGCAGAGCTTTCGTTTTAATTATGTCTTCTGTCAGAACTATTCAGATAAATCTGATAATAACGTTCAATAACTTGAGGGTCAAATGGTCCTTCTTTATCTTCAATCATTTTTAACAGCACCTGCAGCTGACTTTCCACAATTTCCTTAATCTGAGAACTGTATCCCATTTCAAGAGAATGCTGTTCATATTCATCTTCATCCAGAATCTGAATACGTCCATCCGGGAAACATTTGACATCCAGATCATAATCAATATTTTTGACTGCCTCTCCATCATACAGACTAGGTGAAGCCAGGTTGCAGTAATAATAGATACCTGTTTTACGAATCATGGTAATGATATTAAACCATTTATCAGGATAGAAGAAATTCACTGCAGGTTCCTTGGTGAACCATCTTCTGCCATCCGATTCAATCACCCAGGTTTTATTTGTTACAACTACAAACTGTTTTTCACTTGCTTCAAGGACAAAACCTTTAGCCCATGTACGATGCAAAGATCCGTCATGCTTATAACTTTGAATAAATACCATCTGATGGACCGATGGAAGCATGATGATCACTTCTTTCTACAAACATTGTTTATTATACACAATTTTATAGAGAATGGAAATGAATATTTCTAACTGTTTTTTAAACCGGTAAATCCTTTCAAATTCTTCGCAATGCGATTGAATAACATTGGGACCAGAATAATCGCAAGCAACAAAGTTGCAAAATTATATCCGAAATTATAGGTCAATGAGTAAATCCATGCACCAAGACTTCCTTGTGCAGCACCTTCAGGCGGCCAGTAATACACACCAGAGAGGATATGAAAGCAGAACTTAAGCACCATAACGCCACTCACTCCGGAAAGAAGATTATTTTTTCCGATTTTGGGAAAACATGCAGCCATACCGCACACAGCACATGGGAAAATATAATCCAGAAGATACTGCATTGGATCGACAAACCAGTTATTCCCCCCCATCAAAAATACAATGAGCCACCAGAGAAATCCTGTGCATGCCCCTTTCTTGTAACCTAAATGGTAGGATGCAACAAGCACTGGTATGACACCCAGCTGAATCGAACCCCCTTGAGGCATCTGAAGAAATGGAATGATACCGCTGACAATCTCTAAAACAGTTGCCATCGCAGCATAGAAGGCGATAAAAATCAGATCTTTTGTTTTGTTCATAAAAAAACACCTCCATCTGAGGCGTAAGAACAGTCAACCTATAAAAAATAAGATTAGACTCCCTACGCAAGTATGAACTTGATCAGGTCATGAGGGTATTTCTCAACTCTTACGAGTACCCCTGTCTTGACACATTTATTATACGATATCAAAAAAGACAAAACAAGAAAATCATGATAAAATAATAAAGGTGATGATATACATGAAGGATACAAATTTATTTTTAGCTCAGGCTAAAGCTCTGATAGAAGCAGAACCAGATCAGATTGCTTCTCTTTCCAACATTACAGCATTAATCAAAGATTTTTACGGAGATTCATGCAGCTGGTCTGGCTTCTATTTAATGAAAGACAATCATCTGGTATTAGGACCATTCCAGGGAAAAGTAGCCTGCACAAGAATTCAGGTCGGCAAAGGCGTATGCGGTACTGCGGTGAAAACAAGAAAGACACAGGTTGTCCCTAATGTCCATGAATTTGAAGGTCACATTGCCTGTGATTCAGGTTCAAATTCAGAAATCGTAGTCAATATCTTCAAAGACAATGAAGTTGTTGGTGTACTTGATCTTGATTCCTATCAGTTTGAAACTTTCAATCAGGATGATGCCGCAATGCTGGAAGCATTGTGTGAAATCATTTCTAGTTTGTTCTAAAGAAAATGGAAAGCGTTATTCGCTTTCCATTTTTGTTGTCTGATATTGTCTTGTGACATGAGTCTGTTTAAAGTAGCGTTCAGCTGCACTGACTGCAGTTTCACACTCAAACAGACGACACTTTCCTTTTCCTAAATCAAACATTTTGACCAGTTCGTTCTTCTCCATTAAACGACCAATCATTTTAAATTCTGAACTATCCATCAGAATATCCAGGTACTGTTTCCAGATACGCTCACCCTTATGTTCAATTGCTGCACCTTGAATAATAATTGGACGAACATCACTGCGATATTCTGCAAGATGCATGCACGTGCATTGATCATAGTCAACACCAATCAGAAGCACTGAAGCTTTCAATTCGACCATGCGTGCAGTTGCAGATTCTTCTGAAAGGCAGAAATGAAGACTTTGATGATTACAGAGAAACTTTGCATATTTTCCCCAGGCTGCAAAAGCATAGGTCGGATGAGATGACATGACAACCCCTTCACGACGACGGAAGTTTTCTGTCACAGATCCCATATCCACATCACTTTCCTTGCGATGAAATGCAGGCATGGACTCACGAATCTTACTTGCAAGTTCACAATCAACAGATGGTTCTTTCCAGAATGTAGGTTCACTGTTGTGAGCTGAATGAACCGGCATCAGAATTGTTCCCTGATAACCTACAACTTCCATCAAAGCATCAACCAGAGTCTGAGCACCACCTACAATATATCCTGTTGAAGACAGAGAACAATGAACTTCTACAATCATTCCTGTTTCCAGTCCATTATTTCTTAAAATATCTACAATTTCTTTTTTGGTTAACGCTGTTTTGATCATGCATTCATCTCCTGATTTCTTGTTTCAAGTGATTGAATCTGAACTGTCTTTTCGACAACAATCTTGCATGCAACTGCATGTGTTGCCAGTTTCAGAGGCAATTCTTCAAATGGAATCGCAGCAGATCTCTCATCCAGTACTTCTCCACGTGCTTGTCGCAGTACCTGCTTCAATGCATTTTCCATTTCTTCACAGAAATAGTTATAAGCCCATTTTTCACCGTGAACTCGAGCCAGATTATTGATGCCCTCTTTCACTTCTTTAATAGTCACAATCTGTTTTAAAATCGTAATCGCAATCAACAAGGCCACATGTCGACGACTATATTGTTTCTTAACAGGTGCAGGAATCAGCTGTAGTTTTACATAGTTGTTGACCATGGATTTTGTCAGCATTTTTTCCTGTTTATCCGCAAAAATCAAACCCAGGTATCTTTCAATCAAAGTAACGACCTGGTCCATATATAAATCAAGTTCAGGCAGTTCATTCCATCTTGGCAAATGAAGATGTTCCAGCTGTCTGCACCATTCGTTCATTTCTTCATTGTGTTTCATATCCATCACCTATCGATATTTTAACACAAGTTGTCTTAAAGCGATAGAATTCATCATGGACATTTCAATAAACTCATTCAAAAGTATCCTTTTCTTCAAGTCAATCTTTTCAATTGCATTTTTTTAAGGTAGAATTATTGTGTAATTTTATATGTAAAGGAGGGCTCATATGGATCAGGATTTTTATTTCTCAACAGTACGTTTTGGCGGTTTTGATAAAAAAGAAGTCCTAGAGCGCCTGTACGATCTAGTTAAAGATTATGATGAACAGATTGAAGAATTAAAACAGGAAAAAGAACAGATGCAGCAGCGTCTTCTTGAAATGGAAGCAAAAGCACTTCAGATGGAACAAAGCGCATTGACACTTCGTGATAAAAACACTCGTCTGATGGAATACAATGAATTGCTGAATGCAAAATGCACTGAAAAAGGTATGCAGCTGAAAGCAGCTCAGGATCGTGCAGCTGAAATCGAAAAAGCAGCAATCGCTGCCGGAAACACAACATCAAAGATGTTGGCAGATACTCAAGCTCAATGCAAACAGATGATACAAGAAGCACGTTCCACATCACAGGCTATTATTTCATCCGCAATTAAAGAGAGAACCCTGAAGGTCAATGAACTTGACAACGAATACCGTTCTAAACGCAGACTGCTGATTTCATTAAGTGAAGACTATGATGCATTCCAGCGCCATATTCAAAAGACTTATGCATCACTGAAAGATATCGTTGATCATTTACCTGAGGAATTGAAGGAAGAATCTTTGTATCATGAATAAACAGAATTTCACTTTGGATGAAATTGAGCGCCAGATTGAAGCTCTTGAGCAGGAAAATCGATCATTCTTCTCACTTTTCGCCGGTTTCCTTAAGACAATACTCCAAATCGCTATTTTACCTGCCCTTGTGTACCTGGTTTTTGCTTTCTTCCTGGGCATTGCACAAATCAATCAGAATTCCATGCTTCCAAACTTTGCAGAAGGTGATTTCGTCGTCTTTAACCGCATTGAAGAAAATTATAGCTTTGGAGATGTTATCGTTGTACAAAGCGCAGCTGAACAGGCTAATGTTGTTAAACGTATTATCGCCGTTCCAGGAGATACCATCGAAATCACTTCTGATTTACGCATTATCGTCAACGGAAATGAAATTCGTGAAACATGGCAATCAACAGGAACACTTTCACAAGGAGTTGCTTCCTTATCATTCAAGCTTGACGAAGGTGAATACTTTGTCTTAAACGACAATCGTGATGACAACAACGATTCACGAAACAAGAAATATGGCAACATTGAACAGGAAGATATTCTGGGTATTGTTGTCTATCGCTTTAAAATGTCAAAATGACGGGAATATCCCGTCATTTTATTTTTTCTTCAGTTTCACGATAGTTTCCACATGAGGTGTCTGCGGGAACATATCCAGCGGCTGAATCAATTCAACATCGTATTTAGATGTCAAAGCAGCCAGATTCTTTGATAATGTAGCTGGATTGCAAGATACATAAACAATCTGTGTAGGCAGACACTGCATGATTGCTTTGAGCATTGGCTCATCCAAACCTGAACGAGGTGGATCAACGACCAGCGCATCAATCTTTTCGTTCTGAGCAATTTTTTTCAGTTCTTTTGCAGCATCACCACACACAAAACTTAGATGTTTCAGACGATTGATTCTGGCATTTTCCTTTGCATTGACAATGGCTTCCTTTACCACTTCAATACCAATGCCCTTTTCAAATTTTTCGCTTGCTGCAATAGACATTAATCCAACACCACAATAAGCTTCCACCAATGTTCCACATGGTTCAACCAGTTCAGCAACAGTATTGACCATTCTCTCTGCCTGGAAAGTATTCAGCTGGAAGAAAGATGCTGCAGAGAGTTTCAGTTTCTTTCCACACACATCAATCACCATATTTTCATATCCACCTAGATGATTCCAGATTTTGCCAAACAGTTCACGACTCTTGCGATCATCATTGATGTTCTGTGAAATTGAGTTCAATGTATCAATTTTCAAAAGATCATCAACACATGCCTGTGGAATGCGAATGCGTCCAGTAACCAGACAGCACTGTGTCTTATTCTGAATACGACGCAGCACAAGAGTCTTAATACCAGGCATTCTTTTCTCATCCGCTTTCATCTGATGTTTATTCAGAACTTCAAGAACTTGTTTACGTACTGCTTCAAGTCCTGCATCGTGAATCAGGCAGTGATCAATCGCAATAAACTGATTGCTTCCTTCCTGATACAGACCAGAAACAATCTTTCCATCAATGTTCTTTAAAGGCATTTTGCACTGATTGCGATAACCTGTACGATAAGGTGAGCGGAACAGACGTTCCACTTTTGATTCACTGATCTTTGCATATTTCCACAGTGCTTCTTTCAACAAGTCCTGCTTGATTTTCAGTTGCCAGGTTTCATCCATCATTGCAAGCGAACATCCACCGCACACCTTTGCATATGGACATGCTGGCACAATACGATGTTCAGAAGGCTGAAGCACTTTCACCAACTTCCCAATCGCATAACGTTCTTTTTCTTCTATTACTTCTACTTCACACAGTTCTCCCTGAAGAGCCTGTGGCACAAACACTGGTTTTTTATTGATATAACCGATACCTTCACCATTGATACCAGTCTTTTTCATCAGGATTTCCATAGTCATTCCCCCATATATCTACACTATATCATACCATTAAAACAGACTCCTTGAAATACAAAGAGTCTGTTCTTTTTTTAAACCTTATTTACTTTATGATCAGAAATCATGAACTGATGATTGAGATAAAACATGATCTATGATTGCCTCAATTGAATCCCTATTTTCTGCAACAATGACAATCAATGTATTCCCTGCAGTCTTTTCAAGACGATTTTTGAGTAAAACATGTTGCTCAGAAAGATAGGACGACCAGTATTCTTCATAACTATTGAGGTAATTATCAACCTCGGCCTTTACAGTTTCCATCATTCCCTCTTTTATCTGGAATACAAGAATTTCTGTTGCATGAACTTTCATCATTGGCATAAGAACAAGAAAAGATTCCAGATAATCTGTATTGATTCCTAATTCATCCTTTATTTCTTCTTCAGAAAGAATCATCAAAGCAGGAAGTTCAACTTCATCCGTAATCCTTTCTCCAATTGTATGCCATTGATTATTCGTTAGAACTTGATCATCATTGAGTACAACCTGTTTATCGCAGCCAATCAGCATCATTGCTAAGCCTATCCCTAATAAACAACGTTTCATTGTAACACCTCCTGAGCTAAGTCTTCCCCTATCACTTAAAAATTAATCTGATTTCAGAAAAAAAAAGAAGAGTATTAACTCTTCCTTAGTTTGAGACTGCCCACGCAGGAATATTGTGTCCTCTGCGCACAAGGATTGTTTTCTGAAAATCAGTCTGATTCAGAAACTCAAGAACTGCTTTTTCTTCTTCTGGATGGCAGCATACCAGCAGTTTGATTTCAATATCCTTCTTCAGAATATCTGCTGCAATCACCATCGTTGTAATTGATTCATTATCACTGGTTCCCATAAACACCGCGATGCCATGGCCACTTTCTCCTACTGTATCTGTCAGATATCCATAATCCACTGGATAAATCAGGTTCTTATAAGATGGATGAGCTGTTCCCTTTGGACGAACAATTTCCATATGACTTGAAAAATAAAGTGTATCAATCTTCTGCCAGAAATAGGCATTGTTTAAAAATTCAGACATTTTGACCTCCCATAGTGAGTTTTTTCAACAAGATTATTTTATCAAACATTTACAAAAATGTAAATGAAAA
>JAZRUQ010000151.1:0-7547 GCA_045652605.1 Erysipelotrichaceae bacterium | reverse complement strand
TCTCCACCAAAGAAGACTTTATCAGTCTCAAATTCGCCACTCTCCGATTCAATCATCCAAAGCGCATCATTGCGAATGTGATGATCCATATAAATGTTTTCTTCTCCTGGATCCCCTGCATAGTACACTCCATCCAAATTGGAACCAATGTCATCTTTTGGAACCACCAGCAATGAAGTTGCCTTGTTCGGATTTTTCTGTCCAGGCTCTCCCACAGGATTGTACATCATCAACAAATTTGAATCATGATTCACAATAAAATAAGGTTTACCAATAACAAGCGGATTAGTATTTCCCCCTTTATTGATTCTAACACCACGAATTGTACGGGTTGCTGTATTGACCTCCTTTGAATTTGTTTCAGTCTTGCTCGCAATAAAACTCGATTCATCATAAACAGGACGATTTACATTAAACATAATGAATGTTTGATTCGAATCATCAGTCTGTTCCATTTCAAAAACATCATCCAAGCTTTCTTCCTGAGAAGACACTTCATCAGACATTTCAATTTCTTCTACATCTTCAATCACTTCATCAAGACTCTCTTCTTGATCAGAAAGCATTTCATCTGTCGATTCAACTTCATCCAGATTTTCTTCTTCCTCAATAGAGTCTGCTTCATCTGTTGATTCTGCTTCTGTCATCTCATCTGAATTGTCCAGTGTTTCCTGTTCATCCAGCACATTCTGCTGATCATTTGACGATTCATAAATCTCTTCTTCTGTTTCCAGTTCATCAAATTCCATCAGGCCATCATCAAACATCGCCTCATCCTGACTAACGATTTCTTCTGCTGACTCTTCAGTTAAAGATGCCTCTTCTTCTGCATAGGCAACCCATGGAAAAGAGTTCACAACCAACATTGTGCACAAGAAAAATTTCAAACATTTCGTCATCAATTTACTCATCATTCCGCCACCTTCCAATCCAAACAAACAAATACACAAACACTTATTACTGCATCATAAAAAGTATAATTTTTAAAATAAAATAAAATATATCAGCGTAATTATACCCCCCCGTATCCCTCTGACAAGTGATTCAAACAAAGAAAAAAAAGAATTTATAAAAAAAATCACAAATTTAGGAAAACGTTTTCATAAAACCTGTTTCTACTTACATTATTATCTAAAAATTCTGAAAACCTGCGAAAAAGGCCCCATTTTTCAATCAATTGACAATCAATCATTTGCATGATATGATATTTCTAAATGGAAAGGGAGTGTCAGTTCAAATGGGTATTTTTGTCGCTATATTGTTGATTGCTTTAGCTCTAGGTGGCCCAATCATGGCTGCAATGTGCGGTGCTGCCGGAATTGGATACATGTTTTATTTAAATTTCAAATGGGGTCCCCGTCTCACATTAATCGCAATCCCTGTCGCAATATGCTTTTTCGTCGGTATGACTTTTGAAGATCTCTTTTGGATGTACTTCAAACACATTTTCTTCTATACCTTTATCGTTTTGATTATCGCATGGATTGCTTGCCATCTTTATTTCGAAGAAGAATACACACCTATCGTTGCCGGCATTACTATTGGATTTGTTTTCATCACAATGGGCTTGCTTGCAAGCTGGATGTACAACCCAAAAGATTTCTCTATTCCAAAAAATGTGGCTTCTGTACAAATTGAAAAATTCGGTGCTTCTCCTCAAGCCGTTTATACCGATTCAGAAAGCATCGATGCACTCTTAAAAGAATTTGAACATGTAGAAATGCTCGGATCTTTTGAAGAGCTCAACAACAGAGAAGGAAACAGAGGCACTTATCGTGTCACCTTCTTCAACAAGAAAGGCAAAATCATCAATTCCTATACTTTCTACAACAAATATTATATGTCCAAAGAAAAAGGAAAACGCATCACATATTATCGATGGGCCGAAGACAGTCATTTCCCATATATTGAAATCATGGGCATGTACAATTCCGCAGTTCAAACAGATCAATAAACATTAAACACCTGAATGATGCAAGGACATCAATCAGGTGTTTTTATCATCAAATTCATATAAAAGAGGGCTCAACACCAAAGTGTTGAACCCTCTTCGTTTCTTCACAAAAGATACAAATGCATATCTTAGGAATTAAACATATTGTATGCCTCAATCGGAACATGATAACAAATGCCATCATTTTCCCCAGGAGTAGTAGCCACGCGATAGTCAGAACGTTTAGATGTTGCACATCCCGTTATTCCATCAGAGACAACAACCACCTTCAAATATTCATCATAGAATCCGCAGCCATTGTCCGCATAGACTTTCTCCATGCTTTCTGTTGCACAGCTGGCAACCGATGTACTCAACGTGAAATCTTCAAACAGGATTTCAGGTTTGATATATTTCTTTTTCATAAGTCCCTCCTAAAATCCCAGCAGCTGTTTCAGCCACAAGACAAGTTCCGCAAAGAAGCTCGCAATGAAACTCAGAATTCTGATGAAGATGTTTTCAGATTGAGGATCAAAGAACTCAAATTCTTCAAAGAAATCTTCTGGTTCAAGCGTTTCATAAATCACTTCATCACGCTTTTCAGCCACTTCTGGAAGATCTCCTGGATCAACAATCAGCTCATCACTTGGATCAACAACTTCTACCAGCTCTTCTGGAGCCTCTGGTCCAAGTGGAAGCTTCTGATCTTCAGCTGGTGTTTCAACAATCGGCAAACGCCCACCATTCAACGCCAGAACAATCTTACGAGTCATTACCGGATTTACTGTAAACAATGCCGTTTCTTCTTCAGCATCCGCAATCAACAATGGAGTCATGAATGCCATCGTTCTCGCCAATGAATTTGAAGCTGCTGATTCTTTTTTCTCTGCAAGTGTAATCTTCACATTTGTGATCGATAAGATACCACTCGTATTCTGAATCACGACTGTCTTATTGTTCAGATCAGTAATATCATAATACATTTCAGTCGCACTGTTTAATGTATTGAATGAAACTGAAGAAAGACGATTATCAACATCATCATTTGAATCCATTCCAACAATACGATATACAGCAGGTGTATTGTTCAAAGCCTTCAAACCTATCTGTACTTTTACATCATACAATGATGAATCCAAATTCTCATAATTCGCAATTGTACCCATCGTCGCTTTCAAATCAAAACTGATCAACTGATTTGCCGCAAGATACAATTCATTGTTCGGTCCAAAATTCTTATAATCTGTAATCGTATAAGACAACTGATCTCCATCACTTTCAGAATTCAATGACAAAGAAGGAATACCATCCACAAAGACAACCCCTTCAGCCACTTCATTTTTCAACTCAACAAATTCTGAAGCTTCAATCACCTGATCTCTTAACTCAAACACTTCAGGCTTATATTCACCATCCGCCAAATAAGCATCCTTGATCACAGCATTCGATTCAATTTCATCATCACTTACAGGATTGTAAATGCGAATCGCATCCAGATAGAAATCATATGATCCATCCTTCTGATGATCAAAATTCGGACTATACTTCACAGTAACAACAGCTTTGTACTTTCCATAATCCAGTTCATCAACACTGATGACAGGAATCTGATACAAAGCATCTCCCGAAGCACTTGTTGTCCACTTCTTCGTTGATGAATTGTAAGAATATCCATAATAAGTATCCACAATGTATGTGTTGAGCATTGTGCCATCTTCTTTATACAAATCCACAAGAATTGTACCTGTTGTATTCGATGTCACACCAAAGATATCAAAACCAGTACCTACAAATTCAAATTCAGCTGTACCATACTGATTCAAAGTAGCAGTAAATTTCATTGCAGATCCAAGTGAATATGTCGAACAATTCTTATAAATCGAATCATGTCCATACACATTATCCGCATCATACAATGAACCAATCATATCTGGACCAGGTCTGTCCGTCTGCTGAGTAGCATTCGCTTTGTTCTGACCATCTGGAATCCATTGATTTGCTGCTTCTGCACCCTGTGCATTGTATGTCTTGTAATCAACAAAGCTATCTTCATAATAGATGCTTGTCGCTGGAATTACCGTAACAGAAGAATACATATTTGTCGTATTCAGCACAGAATCAGAATCATAATATTCCACTCCAGATTCGTAATAGAACGTAACCGGTGATTCCACCGTCATGTTTGTCAATGCAAAACGAACCGATGTAAGACTCTCTACTGAAGCAGTACCGAATGGAAACTCAATACTATTTAAACCAATGTCTTCAGAGTAAGTGCCTTCATTCATCTCGACATCATTCAAAGACGTTTTGAATATACCTTTCAATCCACCTGCTAGATTGTCATTCTGTGCTACATTCACAACTACCGGCAAGCCATAATCGATCACAACTGTATCCTGCACGAGCTTCGGTTCCCAGACAACTGCAAATGCTACCGTTGTATTACCAAAGTCAAAATTCTGGTATACTTCATTAGGGTCATTTTTCTTAACAATTGTATAATGTTTTACCGTTCCCTCTGGCTCTTCTTCCGTGACATAAATAGGCAAATGACTGGTCGCATCTATATATTGCTCAGAATTGCCTTTGTATACATACGTATATGTCTTGTTCCCCTCGGAATCAGTACTCAAAGTAGCCTCTACATTATCGTCTTTACACAAGAAAGGATTTTCTTTCGCATAAATACCATAATCATTGTATTTAATTGGATCTGCTTTAGTATTAAATACATAAGTTGTTGGGGTTTTACCTTCAGTACCTTCAATCACAAAATGATTATTAATATTTACTTCTTCTGCAAAAACATGAATTTGATAACTTGCCCTCTCATCGTACAAATGATAAACATCCGGCAGATAGTCAGATGCTAAGTAAGATGCCTCTAAACTGTCAGCACGCTCTGTATTTTTCCAAATCATTGTTTCTGTGTGAACATCTGTAACAAACACAGCCTCTTGGAAAGGAACTACTTTACCAGATCTATTTACTGGCTGCCCATTCGAATTCACAAGATAGAAGACATAAGAAACCTGTGCACCATTGTATGTGATTTGAGGAACTGGGAATTCATTTGCGCATTCATTCCCTAAATGGTTAGTATAATTCACTTTTGCATACTCATTCGTTTTGTATGTTCCAGACTCAATAGCGCCTTCAGAAACACCAACTGAGTCATTAAGGAATATGTAATATCTAAGCGCCAGTTCTGTGTCAGAAATCGTTTCTTCATTCCAATTCAAAATATGAGTTTTAGAATCATAACTGAAATATTGACCATTTACTTGCAGAACATCTCCATTTGAATCTAATACCACTTTATCATTAGGTAATTGGATACTTTCTTTAATGTTAGGATCCCCAACACGTTCTTTAGTTACAGCATCCAGCTTATATTCAAGCAATTCAATAGAGAACTCAAATCCCGCAGGCAAATTTTCTGATACTACTTCATTTGGTGACTGTAAAACCAGATTAAATTCATTTGCAATCTTATCTGATACACTTACATCTGTCGCTGCCTGTTTAATTTCACTAGCAATATTCTCGAAAACATTAGATAAACCAGCTGTATCAGCTGAACTAGCTAAAAAATATGCTTTTGCCGCTTGGGTATCGCTATCTACGCTAGCAATACCTTCAAGAATCTGTATTGCATTATTGCTGTTTGTAACCCCTGTACCAACCGTATAAACTGTAACATCATCTTCTTTCATGATTGTCGAATAATATTCACGCTCTAGCGATGCGGCCGTGGCACTTGTAGTCGTACTCTTTGTGTATTCTATTTCAGGATTATTAACTGCATCATCATAATTGCTTATATAATCAAAACTGCTAGGTTCTCCATCGGACACAAATACAGTGAACTGTTTTCTCTCATTTCCAATATCATCTGTCTTTGCGGCATCTAATACATCTTTACATTTGCTGAGCGCAACATTATATGGCGTTCCGCCACTCCGCTTTGTATCGCTAGCACCTTCTACTTTAGCCACAAAATCAGTCCATGACGATGCAGATATTGCATTCATCGCCCACAGTTCATGTACACCCCCTACATTAAATGTATATACGGCAATACGATTGTCGTTGTATGAATCATCTTCATTTTTTACGATTGTTTCTGCAAAGACTAACGCTGCATCTTCAGCAGTTTCCATATCCGTACTGCTCATTGACCCTGTCATATCCAGCATCATAACAACGTCAATTTCACTTCCGACAGTATATGGTACACCAGTCAACGACAATTCAATCATCGCTACTCCTGTTTCTGAAAAGTTTCCTACTGCTGTTACAGTTTTATCCATTCGAACAGCGCCTTCATTAGGATATTCAGGGAAATCAGCAGTTCCATCCGAAGGAATAGACGCTGCAGATGTGGTTACAGAAAAACGCACTGATCCTGAAGCACTCTTGTCAGTGCCATAGTCATAGTACACATTAACAACCACACTGTTGTCATCCTCACCAGTGAAAGTAACAAGACCATTCTCATTAATTGACGCTGCTTCTTGATCGCCTTCTGCAATTTCCCATCTTACATTGCCTGTAGTAATCTCTACCGGATTTCCTAATGCATCATAAAGAAGTGGATACAACTGCTTTGTCTTTCCAGGAGTAACACTTTTAATTGCGATTGTTCCAGTGATAGGATTGCCACCTTCAGTTTCAGAAGCATAAACTGTATAGCTTGCTTCTACAACTTCAATAACAAGGTAATTGGTAACCTCGTAATCTTGACCCCAAGAACAGCTTACTTTTACTACAGCCTCTCCTGTCTTACCACTAAAAGCAACTTTTCCATTAGAGTCAATACTCGTAATAATTCCATTAGCATCTGTGCCTTCAAGAATTTCCCATTTCACCTGCTCTTCGATTTCATCTTCAGCAGTCCCCGATTTCGTAAATAAATATTCCAACTGCAGATCTTTCGTATCATCCAACACTTTCCATGAAGATACCTTCGCATCATTCACAAGAATATCCACTCCATAAATGTCTGTTGTGGACACAGGTATACTAATCGTTGACTCTCCACATAAATAAACACTACTTATATTTTTATTAGCGGCATTCCAACTACCATTATTGTAGACCAAGTAGTAAGTTTCTTTCTTTCCCGTATAAGAAAGAGAATTGCCAGTATAGCTCCAAATAGATTTTTCTGTTTCAGTTAACTCTAATTTTTTCCCACTGTTTCCACCATACAGATAATCTCCACCATTATTTATAGACCATTTTCCTTCATCACTTTCAGCAAACAACCATTCTCCATTTGTCTGATCAAACTCAATATATTTTCTATTTCCGGCTTCAACAATCGTAACAGACTCCTTACCTGTACTACCATTATTATTTATTAACACATTACCTGAACCAGATTCATCTGAATTGGCAATCAAATATTTACTTCCACTGACAATTTTACTTGTAAGTTCCCAAACTTTTTTCTTTACTGATGTATTTTCTACGATTGTTTCTGTATCTGGAATCAAATTCCCTTCACCTACAACATACGTAGAAAAGTGATCTGTAAAAAAGCTGACATATTCTCCATCATTACTAACTGTGCAATTCAAATGTTCTGCAGAATGATACGCTTCAT
>JAZRUQ010000150.1:0-6184 GCA_045652605.1 Erysipelotrichaceae bacterium | reverse complement strand
ATGAGTTTAAACGTTATACTCGTGGTGTGGTTGATGGGGAAAATGTTTATACAACATCAGCTTATTACAAAGGAGATGCGTTTAAGACGATTGATACCAATGAAAAAGATCTGTATTTATGGACCGATCCGATTTCCATGGTGTCTATGGCTAGAGAAATCAAGAACTGGCTGCAGTTAAGATATCCTGAAGATGCAGCTTATTATGAAGAAAACTTTGAAGAACTGGAAAGCAATCTGATTCTTTTAGATGCCCAGTACACTTCTCTTTCCAACAAATTGAAAGAAGAAAACAAGAGCATCAAATTCGTTTCCATGACTGCAAGTTTTGGGAACTGGCAGAGAACTTATGGGATTCAGGTGTATCCTGTGATTTTATCCAAGTATGGTGTTTTGCCAAATGACCTTCAGCTTGAAGAAATCAAGAATCGTATTGTAGAAGATAATGTCAAATACATTGTCAATGAACCAAATATGACAGAAGATATGAAAGAGCTCTATGATCAGCTGGTGGAAGAACTTGGTTTAAAAACAGTGGAGTTGAGCAATCTGTCTTCGCTGAGTGTCACACAGAAATCTTCAAACATGGATTATCTGACAATTATGTATGAAAATCTGGCACAGCTTGAAGTGATGGCAAGTGCCAACAACAATCTGGATGATTATCTGGATGATGAAGTACTTTATGAAGAAAACTAGCAGACCGTAAACTACGGTCTGTTTACCAATAGGAGATACGATTATGAAAAAAATGCTTCTAGTGGATGGCAACAGTATGCTTTTCAGAGCTTATTATGCCACAGTCTATGGACGTCCGATGAGTACGTCAAATGGAATACCGACCAATGCAGTGTTTGGTTTTTCAAATATGTTAAGCAAGGCTGTAGAAATCATTCAGCCTGATTATTTATGTGTTGCCTTTGATAGTGCAAAAAAGAATTTCCGTCATGAATTGTTTCCGGAATATAAAGGAGGACGCAAAGAGACTCCTGAAGATCTTGTGGTGCAGTTTGGAATTGTACGTGAGTTTTTAGATGCATACAAGATTACCCGTTTTGAAAAAGAGGGGATTGAGGCAGACGATATCATTGGGACATTGTCTTTTGCACATCCAGAATGTGAAATTGCCATTTTGTCAAGTGATCGTGACCTGCTTCAGATTATTGATCCAACAACCAGTGTCTATCTGATGAAAAAAGGTATCAGTGAACTGGAAAAGATGGATGAAGCAGCTTTATATGAAAAGTATGAAATTACACCATCACAGATTGTGGATTTAAAAGGTTTGATGGGAGATGCTTCTGACAACATTCCAGGTATTCCATCCGTTGGAGAAAAAACAGCCATCAAGCTTTTAAAACAGTTTGAAACGGTAGAAGGCGTTATTGAACATGTGAGTGAAATTAAGGGAAAACTGCATGATACAATTGTAAATTATCAGCAGCAGGCCATGTTGTCAAAGAAACTGGCTACTATCTGTAAGACTGCAGAGATTCCTGTTGATCTGGAACAGTTTGTTTATGCACCGGATTTCAAAAGCTTAAAAGAGTTCTATTTGAAGTATGAGATGAACTCACTAGCTAAAAAGATTGAAGTTGAAGAAGCTGAAGAAACAGTTCAGCCTTCTTTTGAAGTCAAGATGTCCAATGTTTCTGTATGTCCATCTCATTTATTGGAAAAAATTACTGCGATTGTTCCAGTTGAAGAGTCTTTGAATCTTCTGGATCAGCTTGAAGGGCTTGTGATTGCGACAGATACGGAAGCAATTTATATGAATCTTGATGATGTCAAAAAAGACGCACAGCTTTTGTCTTATTTAAGTGAATCATCGAATAAATTATCTTTTGACTGCAAAGCATTGATGCATTGGGGTTATCGTCATGGACTTGTCATTGACAACTTCAGATCTGATTTGATGATTGCCTCTTTCTTATGTGATGCATCGATTCAAAGTGCTGATGCGATATTTGAAAAATTGGAATTGCCTGCTGTAAAGGAAGATTCCATTCAGGTTAAGGCAATGAAAACTGCTGCATTGATGGTTCGTGCAGAACAGCTTTTAGAGCAGCGTTTAAAAGAAATGGATTTAGTCAAAGTTTATCGTGAAATTGAACTTCCATTGATTTCAATTCTATATAAAATGGAAAAGACAGGAATTATGATTGATACAGTGACTTTAAATCAGATTGCAGAGGATACACTGGCTCAGATGAATGAAGTTTCCATGCGCATTATGAGTTATGTGGATGAACCTTTTAATCTGAATTCACCAAAACAGCTGGCAGTTGTCTTGTTTGATAAGCTGAATCTTCCTGCCAACAAGAAGCGTTCAACATCTGTTGAAGTGCTTGAAAAACTGCATGGAAAACATCCAATTATTGATGATTTGATGGTGTATCGCAAAGTTGCGAAACAATACAGCACTTATGCTGAAGGATTAAAGAAATACATTCAGGCTGATGGCAGAATCCACACTGAATTTAATCAGTGTGTAACTCAGACAGGCCGTTTGTCTTCAACCAATCCGAATCTTCAGAACATCAGTGTTCGTGATGAACAGTCGCGTCAGATCCGCAAAGCGTTTGTGCCAAGTGAAAATCATGTTCTGATGGCTTGTGACTATTCTCAGGTTGAACTGCGTGTACTGGCTCATATTGCCGATGAAAAGGGATTGATTGATGCTTTTGTCGCAGGTATGGACATTCATACAAAGACTGCAATGGATCTGTTTGGTGTGGAAGCGTCAGAAGTGACTTCTTTGATGCGCCGAGCTGCCAAGGCAGTTAACTTTGGCATTGTCTATGGTATTTCTGATTTTGGTCTGGCTCAGCAGATTGATGTAACCCGTAAAGAAGCACAGGAGTTCATTGATCGATATTTTGAAAGCTATCCAAACATTTTAACTTATACTCATTCTACGATTGAAGAATGCACTGAAAAGGGATATGTGACAACACTGTATGGTCGGCGTCGTGAAATTCCTGAAATTTTTGATAAGAACTATATGGTTCGTGAATTCGGCAAGCGTGCAGCAACCAACGCTCGTATTCAGGGAACTGCAGCAGATTTGATTAAACTTGCAATGATTAAAATCGATCAGCGCATGAAAAAAGAAGGCGTAAAGTCGAAGATGCTGCTTCAGGTTCATGATGAACTGATTTTTGATGTTTTGAATGGTGAAGAAGAGCTGATGAAAAACATCATTGAGGAAGAAATGACTCATGCGATGGAACTGAAAGTTCCACTGGTTGCAGAATGCAAAGCTGGAAACAGCTGGTATCAGGTGAAGTAATATGCCGGAATTGCCAGAGGTCCAGACTGTTTTATCAACACTTGAACATATGATTGCCCATAAAAGGATTGAATCAGTTGAGATTTTAAGTCCTGATGTTGTGCAATGTGATTTAGATGAATTTTCAAGACGTTTAAATCAGAGAAGTTTTGTTTCTTTTAAACGTCGTGGCAAATACCTTCTATTTGAAATGGAGGATGTGACACTGGTGTCGCATCTTCGCATGGAAGGAAAGTATTTTGTAGAGAAGCAATCGGATCCAATTCGAAAACATACTCATGTTGTGTTTCATCTGAATGATGGTACAGACTTGAGATATCATGATGTACGTCGTTTTGGTAGAATGGAACTGATTGAAAAGAGTGAGGATTATCGTGATTTTCATGGCTTGGGTCCTGAACCTTTTTCAGATGAGTTCAATGCATTGTATGCTTGGAACAAGTCAAGAAATTTGAAACGTTCACTGAAAATGACGCTTCTGGACCAGAGCTTTGTTGCCGGTATCGGTAATATTTATGCAGATGAAATCTGCTTTAGAAGCGGAATTCGTCCAGAAACACTGGTATCGAAAATTTCAAGAAAGCGCTGGCAGATGATTGTGGAAAACAGTTGTGCAGTGTTAAGTGAAGCCATTGCCCATGGCGGCTCTACAATTCGAAGTTATACGTCTTCTTTAGGCGTTACTGGGCTGTTTCAGCTTCAGATCGATGTCTATGGAAGAGAAGGTGAACCATGTCATGTGTGTGGTTCAACCATCAAAAAAGTACGTCATGGACAGCGTGGTACTCATTTCTGTCCAGTATGTCAAAGGAGATTATGATGAAATCGATTGCTATCACAGGGACAATTGGATCGGGTAAAAGTGCCTGCAGTCAGATTCTAAGAGAAGCCGGCTTTCAGGTCTTTGACTGTGATAAGGAATGTCATGCTTATTTAAAGGTGGATGGTCTTCTTTATCAGCGTGTCATTGATCTTTTAGGGACTGAAATTTTGTCTGAAGATGGAACAATTGATCGTAAAAAGGTGGCAAGTCAGATTTTCAGTGATTTAGAACTGAAAAAGAAATATGAACAGATGTTTCATGATGAACTGAAAGTTCAGCTGAAACATGAGATTGCATCATGTGAACTGTTTATTGCAGAAGTTCCTTTGCTTTTTGAAACAGGATTTAATGAACTGTTTGATGAAGTTTGGCTGGTTGTCTGTGATGAAAACACTGCAGTACAACGTTGCATGGAAAACAGAAACATGAGTGAACAGGAAGTTCTATCACGCATCAGAACACAGATGAGTGTTGAACTGAAAAAAGAAAAATCAGATGTGCTGTTTGAAAACGATGGTACACTGGATGATTTGAGAAATCAGATCATGGAAGCAAGTAAGGGGTTGAAGAAAGATGGCACTGCGCGCAAAGCACCAGTATCAAATTGAATGCACACAGGAAATTTCAAGAGAAAGAATCCTGGATTTATATACATGTTATCAGGCATGCATTGGGCATAAGGCTGTCAGTTTTTATCTGACACTTCTGGCAGAATCACAGGTGCGCACAACTCAGCGAGAACACACTCGTTTGTGTCGCTTGGCATCAATGGATATTCGCCAGATTGATCTTGCCCGTGTACGCTGTGAACAGTTTGGCTTGATTCGTACGTATGTGAGTCAGGATGAGACAGCGTATCTGTATGAACTGAATTGTCCTCTAAGTGCTAGAGAGTTTCTTTCTCATGATGTGTTTGGGCGTCTGTATCTGTCCAGTGTGGGGGCAAAGGATGCCGCATTGACGTCATCGATGGTTTATCCTGGACGTACTTCAAACCGCAATATGAAAGAAATCAGTGCAGCCTTTGATGTTTCTTTGATGTCATCGTGGGATGCTGAAAAAGAAGTGGAATATTCAACTGTACAGAAAGAAGCTGAAGTACAGTATGATCGAAGAAAAGGGTTTGATACCGATCAGTTTCTGGCATTGAGCACAAATCTGACATTCCCGTATCAGGCCCGTACAAAAGAGAATCTTCAATTGATCAGTGATTTAGGTGCACTGTATGGAATTACTGAAGATCGTATGCGTATTTTAGTTGGACATTGTGTCAACAATGCGACATCAACATTAAATGAAGATATGCTTAGAAGAATGGCTTCTTATGAAAAGCCTGAAATCAAGCATGAGCCTAAAAACAAATATGACATGCCGCCTGTTCTGTTTCTTGAAAACATTCAGGGTGGCATCAGTGTAAGCCAGGTGGACAAGCGACTTCTGGAATCTCTGATGCGTGATATGCATCTGTCTCATGAAGTCATCAATGTTTTGGTTGAATATGTCCTGTCCATCAATGAAAACCGTTTGACTCGTTCTTTTGTGGAATCAATTGCTTCAGTATGGGTCAGAAACAAAGTCACTACAATTGAAGACGCTCTGAAAATGACTCAGAATACTCCAGTGAAAAAGCCTGCAGTTAAACCAGTACGCAAGGCTTCTGTACCGAAGTATATGGAACAGTCAGATTCAGATTCTAAAATCAGTGATGAGGAAAGAAACAGACTGCTGTCTTCTTTGAGTCAGCTGGAGGAATAATATGGAAATCAAAGTACCAGTCAATGAAGAAATGATGAAAGAAAAAGAAGCTCTGGTCGCTTCTTTGAAAAAGGATGAGATGGTCAAATCTTTCCTTGCATCCAATCATCTGGATGAAAAATTTGTAGAACAGTTTCCGTATCGTATTCATAAAGGGCTGACCAATATGAAAAAGTGTGCTGAATGCAATGGATTGCATGAATGCAGACAGCCTCAAAAAGGACAGGTGAATGCGTTAAGCTATGATGGAATGCTGGTGCTGCAGCCTAAATTATGTGCTTATGCAAGTGCTCATCAAAATGAAAGAGCACACCT
>JAZRUQ010000149.1:0-1893 GCA_045652605.1 Erysipelotrichaceae bacterium | reverse complement strand
TAATGCACAGTGGTTCAAAGTACAGTTTATCTGAAATCGAGTAGTCCGTTGATACGGTTTCAGGGTTGTTGTTGATAATGATGGCTTCATAGCCAGCCTGCTGAATTGCCCAGATAGCATGGACTGTTGAGTAGTCAAATTCTACCCCCTGTCCAATACGGATTGGACCAGAACCAAGCACCAGAATCGATGGTTTCTTTGAAACAACAGATTCATTTTCTTCTTCATAAGTCGAATAGAAGTATGGTACATATTCACCAAATTCTGCTGCACATGTATCAATCATCTTATAGACTGGGAAAAGATTTCTTTCTTTTCTCCATTTGAACATTTCAAGTTCATTTGTGTTCAGCACTTTTGCCAGATAACGGTCTGAGAAGCCCAGACGTTTAGCTTTGATGATGTTGTGTTCAGATGGATCAGCTTTAAGTCTTTCTTCCACTGAGATAATGTGATGAATCTTATCCAGGAAGAATGCATCAATCTTTGTTGCTGCATAAATCAGCATCATATCCACTTTTCTTCTGAACAGTTCACCAATCGCATACAGACGTTCATCTGTAGGTGTTTTGATGCTTTCCAGCAGTTGTTCTGTTGTGTAGCTGTCAAACTTTTCCAGATAGATGTGATCCACACCGATTTCCAGCGAACGAACAGCCTTCATCAAGCTTTCTTCCATCGTACGGCCAATCGCCATGACTTCCCCTGTTGCCTTCATCTGAGTTGACAGGGTATGGTCAGCCTTAGAGAACTTATCGAATGGAAAGCGAGCTACTTTTGAAACGACATAGTCAATGGATGGTTCAAAAGATGCTGGTGTATTGGCAATACGGATTTCATCCAGTGTCAGACCCACCGCAATCTTGGATGATACACGGGCAATTGGATAACCCGATGCCTTTGATGCCAGTGCAGAAGAACGTGATACACGTGGATTCACTTCGATGACATAATAGTCGAATGAGAATGGATCCAGGGCAAACTGCACATTGCATCCACCTTCAATCTTCAATTCACGAATCAGACTCAATGCCGCATTTCTGAGCATCTGATATTCTTTGTTGGAGAGGGTCTGTGCTGGAGCCACAACCATGGAATCTCCCGTATGCACACCCACTGGGTCAATATTCTCCATGCTGCAGATGACAATCGCAGTATCGTTGGCATCGCGCATGACTTCAAATTCAATTTCTTTGTATCCTTTGATGGACTTTTCAACCAGAACTTCACTGACTGGAGAAAGCTTCAGGGCATTTTTCCCTAAGCTGATGACTTCTTCATCATTGTAGGCAAATCCGCCGCCTGTTCCACCCAGTGTAAATGCAGGACGCAGGACAACTGGATAGCCAATCATGTTTGCATATTCAACAACCTGTTCAACGGTATGAGCAACATGAGACTGCAGACATGGTTCGCCAATGCGTTCACACAGCTGTTTGAAACGCAGACGATCTTCCGCCTGGTCAATGGATTCAAAATCAGTCCCTAAAATTTCACACTGGCATTCATCCAGGATCCCCTTTTTAGCTAGAGACATTGCCATATTCAGACCTGTCTGTCCACCCAGTGTAGGCAGGATTGCATCTGGTCTTTCCTTACGGATAATACGCGATACATATTCCAGTGTCAGTGGTTCCATGTAGACTTTATCCGCAATGTTGGTATCGGTCATGATTGTTGCTGGGTTGGAGTTAATCAGGATGACTTCATATCCTTCTTCTTTCAAAGAAAGACATGCCTGAGTTCCTGCATAGTCAAATTCTGCAGCCTGTCCAATCACGATTGGACCTGAACCAATGACCAGAATCTTCTTAATATCCGTACGTCTAGGCATTCTGATTTCCTCCTTTCATCATTGCTACAAACTGATTCATCAGGGCAGCTGTAACGTTT
>JAZRUQ010000148.1:0-9850 GCA_045652605.1 Erysipelotrichaceae bacterium | reverse complement strand
GAGCAACCATTGTGTCCAGCAGAGTCTGCATATCAGTGCTGTAATCCTTAGCTTCCATTGTTGTACCGAAAGCTTCAGCTGGTCCCCAGTATGCACCCAGAACGTCGTTCTGTGATACTGCGAACTGAGACTGCAGAGACAGAGCTGCCAGAGCAACGTTTGCCTGAACTGCTTCAGAAGCAGCAGCCTTTACGTTAGATGGACCGAATGCACGAGTTTCGAAACGCTTAACCTGGTTAGCTTCGTTAGTCAGCCAATCAGCCAGATCCATAGCTTCAACTGGGAACTGAGTCTGAGAGTTTACACCAATCTGCTTGTAACCACCGAATGAAGACATCTGAACCTGAGCACCAGATACTGTGAATGTAGGCAGCTTAGTTGCAGCATAGTTAGCGCCTAAAGAAGTGCTGATTGCTTCAGCGTTCCAAGTACCAGATACACCAGCAGCGATTGTACCATCAGCGATACCAGCAGTCAGAACTGTATCATCACCAGTGATGAATGCAGGATGAGCTGTGAATGCCTTGATAGCTTCAGCAGCAGCCAGACCGTTAGCGTTGTTGAAATCGCAAGCCTGAGTACCGTCAGCATTGATTGTCAGAGATCCGCCATTGCCCAGGAAGAAGCTAGCGATATACCAACCGTTAGAAACATCCATGAACACTTTCTTACCAGCAGCTTCAGCAGCAGCCAGCATGCCATCCAGAGTCTGTACATCTTCTTCAGTGAATACAGAGCTGTCATAGTACATGAAGTAACCGTTGTCAGCAGTCATTGGGTAAGCATACAGCTGTCCATCCAGAGTAGCAGCACCAACAGCACCTTCACCGTTACGAGCGATAACATCTTCAGCATTACGAGTAACCTTATACAGACCACCTGCAGCAACCAGGTCTCTCAGCTGGTCGTTAGCAAATGAGAATACGTCAGCAGCAGCAGCTGGGTCTTCCAGATACTTAGTCTTAGCATCAGGTTCACCTACAACAGCCAAAGTGATGTCCCAAGTCTTGTCAGGGTTAGCAGCGATGAATTCATCGATCATGCCCTTAGTCATGTCCTGGTCTTCCTGAGAAGCCCAAACCTTCAGAGTAACAACTGGCTTTTCATCAGTCTTGCCTTCGTCACCTGCAGGAGCGTCAGTTGTGTTGCCGCATGCAGCAAGTCCAAGAACCATAGCAGCAGCAAGAAGCAATGCAAATAATTTTTTCATTTTCTTTCTCCTCCATTTTTAGGAAAACGTTTTCTTTCCTAAAAATACTATATCAGTTTTTCTTTTTTTTGCAAGCGTTTTCAGCTATCATCTTCTCATTTTAATCATCACTTAATTAGTTCATGTTTTAACAAAACGATTTCTTCAATTTTAATCGTCAATATGTCCTTTGGACAAGGCTTGCTTCCTTCAATATTGGAACGTACATGAATTGCCCCTATCCCCGCTTCAAGTGCACCCTCAACATCACAAAGCCCATCATTTCCTACCATCACAGTTGTTTCAGGATTTAAATGATGTCTTTTGATGATCACATCATAAAAACGAACATCAGGTTTTTTCACTCTTTCATCTGAAGAATACACGATATCATCAAAATATTCTTTCAATTGAAGCATTTCGATTTCACGTTCAGTAAACACTCTTTGTGCATTGGTCAAAAGATACACTTTTTTACCTTGTTCCTTCAATGATTTCAGCAGATCTTCCACACCTTCATAAAGCTGAAGTCGTTTCATCGACAAAGCCCTGAACATCAGCGCTGTTTCTTTCAGAACACAATTCTCAACAATTCTTCCCTTTTTCTGATACAACTGATCAAACACGTTCAACAAATCAATTTCTGCATTTTTACCCACACCTTCATTCAATTCTCTTTCCTGAAGCCTGACTTCATCAAAATATGCTTTTTTCAGTTCTTTCCACGAATACTCTGCCTGATGCAGACAAAAGTACCACGCCAGTGAATCCCATACCTTTTTTATTTTCTCATCTGTCCAGATATCCACCAAAGTTCCATATAAATCAAAAATGATATTTTCGTATTTCATCTGATCCTCCTGTTAAGCAGTTCTTTACTTTTATCATAGACAGTCAGCAATTATGCGTCAAGACCACAAGAAAACCACCTTATCGCAATAAGGTGGTCCGTTCTTATTTCACTTCAATTTCAAACAAATCACGAGGGAATTCTGATAAAGATACAGCACCCTCTTCAGTAATCAGAATCATGTCCTCAACACGTGTATAACATTCTTCAGGGAACATCATCTTCGGTTCTGAACAGAACACCATGCCAGGTCTCAGTACTTCTTCACAATCTTCCTTGATCCATGGCAGTTCATGAACTTCAATTCCAATCATATGACCATTGGAAGCCCCTGTACCCATCTTGAATCTCAGATACTGTTCATATCCAAGTTCCACTGCCTTTTCCCAGATAAAGCCATACAGTTCGCCTACCTTTGTCTGATTTGGCACAATCTTGGAAATCATGTAAGTCTGACATGCCTGCAATGCAAAATAACCATTCTTTACATGTTCTGGAGCCTTGCCATAATATACGGAACGACCCCAGTCACTGCAGTACCCCTGATCCATATATCCGACATCAAAGGCAATTCCTGTCCCTGGCACAAGCTTTGTATTGCGATCAAAGATAAAGTTTTCTTCAGGTGATTTGAATGTCTTGCGCGTCTTTAAGCCTGCAGTCGGCTGAAAACCTAAATCCTGCATACCATGGGCAAAACCATATTCCATGATAGCACGTTCAATTTCATACTGAGTCATGCCCTCCTTCAGGTTCTTGACCACATGCATGATTGCATCATCAGTAAACTTGGCCATCTTTCTCAAATGAGCAATTTCCTTTTCATCCTTGATTTTACGAATTTCATAAAACAGCTCTTCTGCACACACCAATTCAATTTCAGGATCCACTTCCTTGAATGTCTCCTTCAGCCATGCATCACAATCTCTTCCAATTCCAATTTTCTTCCCATCCACAATCTGTGCCAGCTCATCTTCAAACTGATCCATATAGGAAATCACAACATCGTGTCCTGGGAAATAATCTTTCAGACGCGGAATACACAAAATCGTTACTTTTCCTTCACGATTCATATAAATCATGCATTCAGGAATCAAATGTGATCCTGCAATCGGTGCTTCCAGATTAAATGCATTTCTCTGCCAATGATAGGATGTACATTCACTCAAATACTGAAAATTTGCGCTTCCTGCATAAAGCACTCCATCCAGATCTGTCTTCAACAGTTCATTCAAACAATTTTGTCTTCTTTTCGAAATCATAACAAAGCCTCCAAACTTACTTCCTTTTCTATCTTATCACACTTTTGTAAATTTTCACTCTTTTTTGTATGCGTTTTCATTTTAATGAAACAAAATTTCTGTTTTGTGTTATGATAAAAGTGCTTGAAGGAGAACACACGCTATGAAACCAGTAACACTCGACTTAATGACACAATATCGTTATCTATCTGATATGAAAATCAATGGACAGTATCTGTATTTCACAGAAACCGTTGCGGATATGACATGCAACAACTATCTGCAGAAAGTTTCTTTATTGAACACAAAGACCAATGAAACTGAAACTTTCATCGAAGAAAGAAGACGATGCAGTACATTTTTAATGAATGATGGATCCATGATGCTTCTGGACAAAGACCCTGATATCACAACTGTTCATACTCGCTTTACAAAAGTGGATGAATTCGGCAATCACACACCAGCCTTCACACTGCCTCTGCAGGTTTCTTCCATTAAAGACCTCAATGAACATGAATATCTGATTGGAGCTACAATTCATCGCAGCTGTCCTTTGTACCATCATATGACAACCGACGAACAGCTTGAAATCGAAGAAAAGAAAAAAGCAGAACAGGATTACATCATCTTTGATGAATATCCATTCTTCTTTAACGGTGCAGGCATCATGAATGGTGAACGAAACACATTGATGCTGGTCAACAAAGAAACTCTGGAGATTACAGACCTGCTTCCATTGACCATTGATGTCGAAAGCTATGACATCAAAGACAATGAAATGATTGTATCTGGCGTTGATTACGTTGACGTCAAGGGACTTTTCAGCTGGGTATGGAAAGTAAATCTATCCACACTGGAAACAGAAGTGATCTTTGATAAGAAACTCTGTATCAGCAGAGTCTTCTATCATCAGGATAAAATCATTGTCTTAGGAACTGACAAAGCAATTATTTATGGCAAAGACTTCTATGAACTGAAAGACAATGAACTTCATCTTTTATTGGAAAATGAAGGTTCACTCTACAACAGTGTGGGCTCTGACAGCCGTTATGGAAAAACCAAGAATTATTTTAAATATGATGGGTACTCTTACTTTGTAGATACTGTGGACAGCCGTTCTATCTTGAAGAAATTTACAGGTTCTTCTTTAGAAATCATCTGTGATTTTGAAGGTTCAACAGATGATGTGGTCATCAATGAACAGGGCATCTTTGTGATTGCCATGAAAGATCAGAAACTGCAGGAAATCTATCAGATCAAAGATGGACAGCTGATTCAGTGCACATCCATCAATGAATCAACGTTCAATGATGTCTATGTCGCAAAACCACAACGTTTGACTGTAAATAAACCTGAACCAGTCTATGGATGGGTCCTGCTCCCTAAAGATTATGACCCTAACAAAAAATATCCAGCTATTCTGGATATTCATGGAGGACCTAAAGGCGTTTATGGAGAAGTCTTCTATCATGAAATGCAGGTCTGGGCATCCAAAGGTTACTTTGTGATGTACTGCAATCCGCATTGTTCTGATGGACGCGGAAATGAATTTGCGGACTTCTTAAAACATTATGGTAAAACAGACTATGAAGATCTGATGGATTTTGTCGATGAAGTGCTGAAACTCTATCCTGCTATCGATACAGAACGAGTTGGTGTTACAGGCGGAAGCTATGGTGGATACATGACCAACTGGATTATTGGACACACAGACCGCTTCAAATGTGCCTGTGCACAGCGTTCCATCTCAAATCGCATTTCACAGCTGGTCTACAGCGATTATGGTGTAGATGCTCCATATGAATTTGGACTGACTGATGTGGATAACTGCTACGATATCTTCTGGGATATCTCTCCGCTCAAATTTGCCAATAACGCAAAAACACCAACCCTGTTCATTCATTCTACCGAAGACTACAGATGTCCACTTCCAGAAGCTCTTCAGATGTACACTGTTTTAAAATGCCGTGGCGTTGATACAAAAGTAGTTGCCTTCAAAGGTGAAAATCATGATTTATCAAGAAGCGGAAAACCTGAACACCGCTTGCGCAGATTAAGTGAAATCACAAACTGGATGGATAAATATTTAACAGATTAAACTTCTTTCTTAAGAAGTTTTTTCTTTTGTTTTTACAAAAAAGTTAACACAAATTCAAAAAGGTAGACTATAATTTCTATATTAAATAACGAGGTAGTTTATGGAATATTTTTTAGATACAACAGAAACCATTCTTGAAGGTGTCGGTTTTGCCCATTACAGTTTCATTCATATCGCATGGCTGATTCTTTTTCTTGCAGTGACAATCTTGAATGCCATCTATTATAAAAATGCAGATTCAAAAAAAAGAAGTCAATGGCGTAAAATCATCGCAGCCCTTTTGATTGCGGATGAACTATTTAAAATGGCAGGCCTTTTTATTGGTGGAAACTATCAGTTCAGTTATCTGCCTCTGCACTTATGTTCAATCAACATCTTTGTGATTGCCTACCACTCCCACAAACCTAATCGTCTTTTAGACAGCATCCTGTATACTGTATGTATTCCTGGCGCTTTGGCAGCACTGCTTTTCCCTTCATGGAATAGCCTTCCGCTTGCGAATTTCATGCACATTCACAGCTTTACTGTTCACATCCTTCTGGCACTTTATCCTATTGTGCTGACATATGGCGGCGATATCCGCCCTAAAGTACAGGATATTCCAAAGTGCGTCGGTATTCTGCTGGCAGCTGCTGCCCCTATTTATCTAATCAATTTGTTGTTGGGTACAAACTTCATGTTCCTGATGGAAGCTGACGCAAACAATCCACTCTACATCTTTAAACAACTGTTCGGATCACACATCTGGGGATTCCCAATTATCATTTCGGGTATTCTGATTGTCATGTTTACACCATGGTATCTGTACGATAAACATCTGAAAAAAAGAAACGGATAAGTGTCAACTTATCCGTTTTTCTTATTCATTGATTTCTTTTTCCTTTTTGACAAATAGGCTGAGTAGGCAACCAGACTCATAAAGAAAGCCATAACTGCAACTGAGAAGATATCCAGTACATTCAAAATGATTGGAAGTGTTGTTGCCTTAAAACTCAAATCATGAATCACTGCTTGTTTTTCCATCGGAACTTCTGCAATTGGAACATAATTGAGATACAGTACCAATTTAGCACTGATTTTATCCAGATCATCTTCATTTTCAACGATGATGTCTGTCGTCAATGCACTTTCATCTGTACCTTTAGAAAGCAATACATTGAAATCATGTTCAAAACTGAATGTAAACTCACCAGCCACGCGATTTCCCTGCATAATCTGAACTTCTTTTGGTTCTAAAGAAGAAGCCTTCACTAAAACCTGTTTATAATTTTCAAACCCATAATCAAACAATGTCTTTGCATCTTGATAGCGACTCTCTTTTGAATCATCATTCAGAATCACCACAATCAGCTGCATGCCATCACGCTCTGCTGCCGCAACATACGTATAGCCTGCATCTTCCGTCCAGCCTGTTTTTCCTGCAACCATTCCATCATATCGATACGATGATTTCTTGATCATTTCATTTCCATTGGCAAACACACGATTTTCTTTCTGTTTGTTGGTAGGAGACATTGTATAACTGGTTGTCTGCGCAATTTTCAGGAATGTCTCATTTTTGATCATGGTTTTCAGCATCAGAGCCATATCATAAGCCGTTGTCAGATGAGGCTTGCTGGTATCATTGGTCGGAAGACCATGCGCATTGGCAAACACGGTATCCTGCGCTCCCATTGAAACTGCAGTCTCATTCATCAGCTTGACAAAAGCTTCCTGTGTACCTGAAACATGTTCTGCCAGAACATTGGAGGCATCATTGGCACTTGCAAGAAGAGATGCATAGCACATATCTTCAACTTGAACCACCTCATTGTAGTCCAGAGCAATATGCGAACTGGTACGCTCAATGGAATCGATGGCTTCTGCAGATACCTCAACACTGGCATCCAGATCACCTTTAGTAATCGCAAGATACACTGTCATAATTTTAGTAATTGATGCAGGTTCCATCTGTTTCAAAGCATTTTTCTGATACAGCACTGCCCCACTGACAGCATCCATCAGAATCACCGCTTCCGCATCCAAATCAAGTTTTGTGCCTTCATTTTCAGCACAAACATGACTCACATTTGAAAACAGAAGACCTATCATCAATAAGAACGAAAGAATCTTTTTCATATTTATCAAACCCATTACTTCATTGCACGAATCGCATTGAGAATTGCCAGAACTGCAACACCAACATCGGCAAATACCGCTGCCCACATGCCGGTCTTTCCCAAAGCGCCTAACAATAGTATAACAAATTTCACAAAAAGTGCACCGTAAATGTTTTCCACGACAATTCTGCGAGTTTTGACAGCACAATTTAAAGTTTTCAGTACACTGTAAGGAGAATCATTCATGATGACAATATCCGCAGCTTCAATTGCAGCATCAGAACCAATACCGCCCATCGCAAAACCGACAGAAGACATTGCCAGAACCGGCGCATCATTAATGCCATCTCCTGTAAAAGCAGGCAGATTACCCGCGGCAATCATTTTCTCTACAGCAAGAACCTTTTCATCCGGCAGAAGTTCAGCATAGAACTCATCCACTTCCAGCTCATCTGCAACATATTGCGCAATGCTTTTTTGATCACCTGTCAGCATCACTGTTTTCTTACCCATCTGTTTCAAGGTCAGAATCAGCTCTTTTGATTCTGATCGAATCTTATCCTGAATCAGAAGTGTTCCAAGGTACTTGTGCTCGGCACAGACATGAATCATTGTACCCGCTTCATTCAATGCAGGAATTTCAACCTGATACATCTTCATCAATTTTTCATTTCCCGCAAGAATCTTTTTCCCATCCACATGACACACGATTCCACAACCTGCAATCTCACGCACATCCTCAGCCTGACCTAATTCCCCATGATAAGCATGAAGAATCGATTTTGCGATTGGATGATTGGAATGCTGCTCAGCACAAGCTGCATAATAACATGTTTTTTCAGGATGATCAGACAGCACTTTTGTCAACTCAAAATTACCCTCTGTCAACGTACCTGTCTTATCAAACACATACGTATTCACACGATTCAACGCATCCAGATAATTTCCACCCTTGACTAAAATCCCCTGTGAAGACAACCCGCCAATTCCTGCAAAATAACTTAAAGGAACAGATACTACCAAAGCACACGGACAGCTGATGACCAGGAAAGTGCATGCACGATACAAATAATCCATCCATAAAGCACCTTCAATCAGAATCGGAGGAACAACCGCAATCAGCAGTGCCATCAGACAGACAAAAGGTGTATAAACCTTTGCAAAACGCGTGATAAACGCTTCAGCAGGAGCTTTTCTGCTTCCCGCATTTTCTACCAGTTCCAGAATTCTTGCCACTGTAGAATCATGATATGGCTTGGTGACACGGATACGCAGCACACCTTCAACATTGATAACACCACTGAGAATCTCATCATTTTCTTCAACACTCTGATAGCGGCTCTCACCCGTCAATGCACGTGTATCCAAAGAAGATTTACCTTCCACAACCACACCATCCAAGGCAACCTTTTCACCAGCACGCACAACCAGAATTTCATCGATCTGCACATCTTCCGGATGAACCGCAACAAGCTGACCGTGTCTTTCTACTCTAGCTTCATCTGGACAAATATCCATCAGTTCAGCAATTGAACGTCTAGACTTCTCAACTGCACGATTCTGGAAATATTCTCCCACCTGATAGAAAACCATAACAGCACAAGCTTCTGCATATTCCGACACAACAATCGCCCCAATTGTCGCAACTGCCATCAGAAAGTTCTCATCAAAAATCTGTCCCTTGCGAATATTGCGAACTGCTCGCAGCAGAATATCATATCCACTCAAAAGATAACTCAACGCAAACAACATCAAAGAAACAAATGCATTTCCTGATGTCATAACCCCAATCACAAGCACAATCGCACTCACAACAATACGAATCAGATCAAAATCTACACTTTTTTTCTCTATGTGTTCTTCTTTCGTTTGATTCACATCGCAAATCTGAACTCCATCCTCCACTTCATCCACCTTGGACTGAAGATAGTTTTTTAAACGTTCCCCCGATAAACTTGAATTCAGTTTAATCGTCTTATTAAAAAACAGAATCTGCACATCGGACAATTGATCAGAATGATTCAAATGGCGTTCCACCTTCGCTGCACAGTTTGCACAATCAAGCCCTTCAATCACAAAAGAATACTTCTGTTTTAAATCAGGACGCTCTGTGTGTTCATGGTGATGGTGTTCATGACCACAGTTACAATGTTCTTCATGGTGATGATGTTCATGACCACAGTTACATTGTTCTTCATGGTGATGATGTTCATGTACACAGTTACAGTGTTCTTCATGATGGTGATGTTCATGACCACAGTTACAGTGTTCTTCATGATGGTGATGATGTTCATGTACACAGTCACAATGTTCTTCATGGTGATGATGTTCATGTACACAATTACAATGTTCTTCATGGTGATGATGTTCATG
>JAZRUQ010000147.1:0-2167 GCA_045652605.1 Erysipelotrichaceae bacterium | reverse complement strand
ACTGAAGTTCTTTTAGCCAGATCACACCTGTGTGACCAGATACAGTTTTGATACCACCAACTGCATCATTTGTATTTATTATTGTAACACCATTATTTATAGTAATATTCATTTTCTTTTTCTCCTTTGTTTGCGTTCTGTATAATACCATTCTAGAAAAGTATCATTATCACGATGTTTATCAGCTTCTTTACGCATGGCAATAGCTTCATCAACATTGCGTGATGCACCAATGTAATAAGTTTTATACTTAAATGTAATGGATGAAGTATAATATTTGGTGCTAGGGTTATATGAAACACCATGATGCCCGTGTTTGTTTATATGCCCACCCATTGATTCTGTGTTGATTACTGTAAGACCATTTTCAAAATATACTTTCATATTCACTCCTTTATATGCGATGTAAGTCTACTATATCCGCTAAAGCTGACCATGTAAACTTACATCGTGCAGCTTTTTTAAATACACTGGCTTCAATCCCTTGTGGCGTAAGGGTTTAGAAGTTCCAGTGTATTCTTATAAGTTCATTGTCAATTTCAATATATTCAATTAAGTCAGCAATGACATTATTGATTCTTGCATTATCTTTCGATGCAACAGCTTCTTCAAACAGGTCAATAATATCTATAACTTCCTGTTTGTTCATTTGTGAAGTTGCCAATGATTTGTGTTCTTCAAGCTCGGCTTCCAATTGCTTTTTTTCTTCTGATAAACTTTGTGCTTTGTTTTTCACCATGTCCAAATCCATCTGACCGATTGAATATAAATCCATCAACTTTGAAAACTGTTTTTCAATTTCTAATATTCTTTTTTCGGCAGCTTTTATGACAACAGAATGGTCAACACTATCACGCAGTTTTTCAATGTATAATGGATCAGATTTCAATTTTCTTATTTCAGAATAGATGATATCTTCTAGGTTACTATCACGATAGGTCTTGTTTTTACAGTTTGGGTCAATAATCATATCTTTGTCAGACTTTGATCTAGAATAGCATGAATAATATCTTCTGTAATCGCCATCTTTGTTTTTTCCGTTTGACCTGTTGTGATATTTAGCACCACAGTTAGCACATCTGATAAGCCCTGCCAGTGGTGCAGAATACATTCTTCCTACTCGATATTTATCGTTAGTTTTATCACGTTCTTTCAACAGCACCTGTGCACGTTCCCATGTTTCTTCTGTGATTATAGCAGGATGCCCACCTTCTACCCATTCACCTTTGAACTTCAGTTCACCAAGATAAACCCTGCTTTCAACAATGTACTTGATTTTAGCTTCTTTCCATTCAGCATCTTTTGCCCTGTAACCCTTACTGTTCATTCTGCTCATAATAGTATATACAGGCGTTCTAGCATTGAACATTTCATATACCATCTTTACCTGTTCAGCTTCATATTTGTTTATTTCTAGGAAGCCTGTTACTTTGTTGTAGTCATAGCCAGTTGGTGCAATACTACCACGCCATTTTCCTTCTTTTGCACGACCTTGTCTTCCATCAGACATTCTTTCCTTGATGCGTTCACGTTCCAGTTCAGCAAAGACTGCTAGAATACCAACCATAGCCCTGCCAAAAGGGGTGCTCGTATCAAATGCTTCAGCCCTTGACACAAAAGCCACATTGTGTTTGCTGAAAACTTCCTGAATCAGATACAGGGTGTCAAACTGGCTTCTGCTCATTCTATCAAGTTTGTCAACTAATACAATGTCAGCCTCGCCTTTTTCGATAGCCTTGATCATTTCCTTCAGGGCAGGTCTATCCGTATTAGCACCTGAAAAGCCGCCATCAGTGTAGACCTTAACAAGAATCCAATCCATTGCTTCACAGTATTTTCGCAGGCGGTCTTCCTGTTCCTTTAGCGAATAGCCTTCTTCTGCCTGTTCCGTTGTACTCACACGCAAATATACAAATACACGTTTTTTCATAATTTATCATTTCCTTTTTTGTCGAATTGTGTAGTTTTTTTGGTTTCTATTTCCATTGAATCTTCAATCTTATCTGAATATAATCTTCTTAACAAGGAAACTACAGTTCCCATGTGTGTAATTCAGAAAAGGAAGGTACATAGATATGAGCGAAATCATAAATGAAGTTTTAACAAAAGACCAATACATAGAATCTATTGAAAAACTACTGCTTCGATGCAATGACCTTGCACTTTT
>JAZRUQ010000146.1:0-4045 GCA_045652605.1 Erysipelotrichaceae bacterium | reverse complement strand
GAGTCCTTACCGCCGATGGAAGGCAGTTTCAACTCAGACTGCACACGATATGCACCTAAGAGTGCTGCAAACGGTTTTCCCCACTTGGCAGGCTTATCCAGAAGCTTTTCAAAGTATTCCTGGAATGAGAAACGAATAGTATGGTAATCACCGCCCATTGCCACAATCTTGGCAACAGATTCAATAATTGCAGTCATACTACCATGGTATGGAGACCACTTTGAAATCACTGGGTTGTAGCCGTAGCTCATCATCGAACAAGTTGTTGTTTCTTTACCCAATACAGGAATCAAAGCTGCCATCCCTTCAGTTTCAGTACGCAATGTCTTACCACCAAATGGAGACAAAACAGTGTTGTTACCGATAGAAGAGTCAAAGCGTTCTACCAGCCCCTTCTGGCCACAGACAGAAAGACGAGTCAGCACTTCTTTTGATGTTTCTGTTAAAGAAGTCACTTCTTCTGTATCAAATGGTGTCTTTTCAAAATCAGGCAATGCAATTTGAACATTCTGATAACGTGATGCACCATTCTTATCCAGGAAAGCACGATCAATATCGACAACAGTCTGGCCCAGATAATGCATAGTCAGACGGTTGTTGTCAGTCACTTCTGCAACACGCACGACTTCCAGGTTTTCATCAGCACATGCCTGCATGATAAATGCTTCATCTTTTGGTTCGATGACAATTGCCATACGTTCCTGTGATTCAGAAATAGCCAGTTCTGTTCCTGTCAGACCTTCATATTTCTTTAAGACTGCATTGAGGTTGATGTTCAGACCTGGAGCCAGTTCACCAACGGCTACACAGACACCGCCTGCACCAAAGTCATTGCATCGTACAATTTTTTCAGATACAAGAGGGTTTCTGAACAGACGCTGAATCTTGCGTTCTTCAACAGGGTTACCCTTCTGAACTTCTGCACCCGCTGTTGTTGTTGTTTCCAGTTCATGTGATTTACTTGAACCAGTTGCACCGCCAACACCATCACGTCCTGTTCTACCACCAATCAGCAGCACAACATGTCCTGCCAACGGTTCTAAGCGTTTTACCTGTGCTTTTGGAGCTGCTGCAACAACAGCACCAACTTCCATACGCTTTGCAACATAGCCTTCATCATAAATTTCATGAACATAACCAGTAGTCAAACCAATCTGGTTGCCATAGCTAGAGAAACCATGAGCTGCTTCCTGACAGATCTTACGCTGAGGAAGCTTGCCTTTTAATGTTTCATCCAATGATTTACGTGGATCACCAGATCCTGTAATACGCATTGACTGGTAAACATAAGCACGTCCACTCAGTGGGTCACGGATGGCACCACCAAGGCAAGTTGCAGCACCACCAAATGGTTCAATTTCAGTTGGATGGTTGTGAGTTTCATTTTTAAACATCAACAGCCAGTCTTCTTCGCCTTCTGTTGTGTTGATTTTAATTTCAATGGAACATGCATTGATTTCTTCAGAAACTTCCAGATCATTCAAATAACCTGTCTTGCGCAGTTCTTTCATTGAAATTGTAGCAAGATCCATCAAAGTCAACGGACGCTTTGTATCAATGCCGTAAACTAAATGACGACTTGTCTTGTAGTTTTCAATATCTTTTTCCAGGATTTCCTTGAAAGCTCCTGATTCGATATCTAGATCTGTAATAATTGTCGCAAACGTTGTATGACGGCAATGATCTGACCAATAAGTGTCCAGCACCTTGATTTCTGTTTCTGTTGGATCACGATGTTCTTCATCTCTGAAATAATCCTGAGTCACTTTCAAATCATCATAGTTCATCGCCATGCCATTTTCTTTTAAGAAAGCACGCAGCTGTTCTTCACTATAATGAATGAACCCTTCCATGATTGGAACAGGATCAATCTGAACTGCAAGATCATCCAGATTTTCCGGTTTTTCCAGTGCAGCAACGCGCTGGTCAACAGGGTTGATCATGTAGCTCTGAATGCGTTCAAACTGTTCATTTGAAATTTCACCAGTTACCACAATCAATTTGGCACAGCGTACTTTCACATTCTGTTCACCAGTTAAAAGCTGGAAACACTGTTCACAGGCATCCGCTCTTTGGTCATACTGACCTGGCAGATATTCTACCGCAAAAGCCTGAGAACGCAGATTCAAAGGATAATCTTCACGGTAAACTTCATCTACCATCGGTTCACTTAAAATTGTAGGAATTCCTTCTTCAAGAACTTCAAGAGAAACACCTTGTACATCATAACGATTCACAACTCTGATGTTTTCTACATCCATCTTCAGCTGTGTTTTTACATTTTCCAGAATTTCTTTTGCCTCAACCGCAAAATCAGCTCTTTTTTCTACATAAACACGATATACCTGATTCATTTTATCCCCCTACATCAATCCAATATCAGTACGGTAAACTTTACCTTCAAAATCAATTTTTTCTGCAGCACGATAGACTTTTGCACGAGTTTCTTCAAGATTTTCACCCAATGCACAGATATTCAAAACACGCCCGCCATTTGTCACGATGCTTCCATCCACTTCTTTAGTGCCGGCATGGAAAATAATGACATCTTCTGTATCTTCTAAACCAGTAATGACTTTGCCTTTTTCATAGCTTCCAGGATATCCGCTTGAAGCCAGGACAAGACATGCTGCATGTTCTTTTTTCCATTTAACATCGACTGTATGAAGTTTCTTTTCAGAAACAGCCTTCATGATTTCAAACAGATCGCTTTCAAGACGATGCAGAATCGACTGAGTTTCCGGATCCCCAAAACGAACATTGAATTCCAGAACTTTTGCCTGCATATTTTCAATCATCAGACCAATGAAGACAACACCACGATAATCCATGTTGTCTTTTTTCAATCCTGCCATAAATGGATCTAGAATCTCTTTTTTGATGATTTCATCCATCTGAGGCATAAATGGGTTTGGACTTACTGTACCCATACCGCCTGTATTTGGTCCTTTGTTGCCATCATAAATCTGCTTATGGTCTTTTGCACTGACCATCGGAACGATGGTATTACCATCGACAAAGCACAGCAATGAACATTCAAATCCTTTCAAGAATTCTTCCAAAACGATGACATTTCCAGCATCACCTAGACTGCCATCAATCATCATATCCTTCAGTGTTTCAACAGCAGCTGATCTGTCTTCACAAATGACAACACCTTTGCCTGCTGCAAGACCACTCGCCTTGATCACAACCGGATAGTCAAAACTGCTCAGTGCATTGACTGCTTCATCATACTGATGAACTTCGACATATTTCGCCGTAGGAATGCCATGACGAATCATGAAATCCTTTGAGAAAGCCTTGCTTCCTTCCAGTGTTGCAGCTTCTTTTGTCGGACCGAACACTGCATGTCCATGAGCTTCCAGCAGGTCTGAAAGTCCCATGCAAAGCGGAACTTCAGGACCTACGACAGTAAAATCAATTTTATTGTCTTCAACAAATTTCAAAATACCTTCCAGATCTTCGACACTGCCTGGATGGCAAGTACCGATCTGAGCGATACCAGGATTTCCTGGAATCGCATGCAATTCACTGACTTTTGGGCTTTTATGAAGAGCGTATGCAATCGCATGTTCTCTTCCGCCGCTACCAATCACTAATACCTTCACAATGACCTCCTAGTGTCTGAAATGACGATAGCCTGTAAAGACCATCGGAATCTTCTTTTCATTGCACAGATCAATGGAATCCTGATCTCTTACACTTCCACCTGGCTGTACGATTGCACTGATTCCTGCCGCTGCAGCAGTTGCTACACAGTCATTGAATGGGAAGAAAGCATCAGATGCCAAAACAGCACCATTGAAATCTTTGTCAGAATTGTTGTGAATTGCATTTTCAAGTGCCCAGACACGAGAAGTCTGACCACCGCCAATTGCCAGTGTGACACCATTTTTCACGATGCAGATGGCATTGGATTTCACATATTTAACTACCTTCATACCAAATTCCATATCAGAAATTTGAGCTTGAGTCGGTTGAGCTTCAGTGACCACTTTCATTTCATTGATCATTTTTGTATTCAGCTGCTGTACCAGAACTT
>JAZRUQ010000145.1:0-2156 GCA_045652605.1 Erysipelotrichaceae bacterium | reverse complement strand
AATCGACAAGGAAGCTGCGGGTATTGACCGCTGCGAAATTGCAGGGCCAGGCTTCATCAACTTTACGATGAAGAGTGATTCTCTGTCCAATGTCATTAAGACTGTTCTGGAAAAGAAAGATGAATACGGCTGTTCCGATACTGGAAAAGGCGTAAAAATCAATCTTGAATACGTATCTGCCAACCCAACTGGGGATCTTCATCCTGGGCATGCGCGTGGTGCTGCAACAGGAGATTCATGTGCTCGTCTTTTGAAGATGGCTGGATTTGATGTAACACGTGAGTTTTATGTCAATGACGCTGGTAATCAGATTGACAATATGGGTCGATCACTGCAGGCAAGATACCTGCAGGCATGCGGTGTGGACTGTGAAATGCCGGAAGATGGCTATCATGGACCAGACTTGATCGCAATGGCAGAAACATTGAAAGCTGAATATGGTGATACGCTGGCGCATAAAGATAAACAGGAAACATTTGAAATCTTCAGAGAAAAAGGTCTGGTTATGGAACTTGACAAGCTCAAGCGTGATTTGGCTCTGTTCAAAGTTGAATTCGATGTCTGGACATCTGAAAGAAGCATCTATGCTCGTGGACTGGTAGAAAGAGCAGTGAACACACTGATCGAACAGGGCATGACATATGAAGCTGAAGGTGCGCTGTGGCTGAAAACGACGACGTTTGGAGATGACAAGGACCGTGTTCTCAGAAGAAGCAACGGTGCTTACACATATCTCACACCAGATATTGCATATCATCTGGACAAACTGGATCGCGGCTATGATCAGCTGGTCAACTTCTTTGGTGCAGACCACCATGGCTACATTACACGTTTAAAGTCAGCAATTCAGGCTTTGGGTTATGCAAGTGACAAACTGGATGTCGATATCATCCAGATGGCACGCATGATCAAAGATGGAGAAGAATTCAAGCTGTCTAAGCGTTCGGGGAAATCTGTTGCGCTTCGTGATTTGATTGAAGAAGCAGGGGCTGATGCAGTTCGTTACTTCTTCGCAAGCCGTGCTGCCGATACACAGATGGATTTTGATCTCGATATGGCAACAAAGCAGTCGAATGAAAATCCGGTTTATTACGCACAATATGCACATGCGAGAATGTGTTCAATTCTGAATGCTGCAAGTGACATTGAGATTGCGGACAGCTATGAGCTGATTACCCATCCAAAGGAACTGGCACTGTGCCGACAGCTGAATGAATTTGCAGGTGTTGTTGCAGATGCTGCAGTAACTCGCATGCCGCACAAGATGTGCAACTATATCCGTGCATTAGCACAGAATTTCCACAGCTTCTATGCAGACTGCAAAGTAGTAGACAGAGACAACATCGCGCTTTCTTCACAGCGTCTGGCTCTGGTTATGGCTGCAAAGATGACCATGAAAAATGCGCTTAACAGCATTGGTGTAAGTGCACCTGAAAGAATGTAACAAAGAAATAAAAGAGGAAAAAAGATTCATGATGAACAGTTCTATGACAGATGTAGCTTTTGAGCTGCTCGGCAAGAAGAAAAAACCAGTCAGCTTTGCCAAGCTCTGGGAAGAAGTGAGTCAGTGCATGGGCTTTTCTGAAGCCAAAGCTGCCAACAAAATCGCTTCATTCTATTCTGCAATCATGCTGGATACACGTTTTGCATCTTTGGATGACAACAAGTGGGACCTGCGTTCACGCAGAACTTATGAAGAAACTCATCCAGACACAAGCAGTCTGATGATGGAAGAAGACAGCGATGAAGAAATGCTGGATGAAATCGAATATGATGAAGATGGAAATCTGGTAGAAAAGTCTTCGTACGACGACGAAAACGATTCATTCGATGAATAAGAGAAGATGCCGCAAGGCATCTTTTTCTTTTCTATGAGTTTCACAAGTGATACAATTAAAAATAGAGGTGAAACATATGTTAGAAAAACATCAGTTGAAAGAAATCCTTGATCTGTGTGTTGAAACAGGTGGGGATTTCGCAGAAATCTTTGAAGAAAAGAAAGTGAGTCATACAGTTAATCTGTTGAATGGTGAAGTTGAAAAAGCAAACAGTGGTGTGACTTACGGTGTAGGGATTCGCATTTATCATGGGACTGAATCTGTCTATGCGTTCTCAAATGACACATCCATGGACAATTTGAGAAAAATGGCCAAGAA
>JAZRUQ010000144.1:0-2165 GCA_045652605.1 Erysipelotrichaceae bacterium | reverse complement strand
GTTGATTTCAGATATTGTCAATGGCACAACCCAGGTAACAGAAGGTATCAGTGCTGGTATGGGCATTGACATCAAGAGTCTGATTATGGGTGCTTTAGGAGGCAGAATTGCATCTGACAACAATCCTCCAGTTGTTGTGGTTCAACCTAATCAGCCAACTGCACTGATTGAGGAATAATGACACAGGGGCCTAATGAATTAGGCCCCTTCCTGAAAAGGAGTGATCGATGATGATCGGATTTATAATCAGTTTTTCTGTTTTTAATGTCATGATGAAACTGACATGTATTCTTATTTTAGGCTTGATGGTTGCAAAAGTCGTTGAGAATTGTCTACAATAAACTTGTAACTATCATTCTCTGAAATCATGATAAAAGGAGTAAGGGATATGAAATTGTACATTAAGGAAAAAGTATTTACCTGGGCAGATCAGTTTACTGTTAAAGATGAACAGGGAAATGATAAATATTTTGTAGAAGGTGAAATTTTCTCGTGGGGAAAAAAGCTGCACGTTTATGATATCCATCATCAGGAAGTAGCTTTTATCAAACAGGAAGTCTGGACATTGCTTCCACGCTACCATGTTTTCTGTGATGGAGAACATGTTGCAGAAATTAAAAAGGAATTCACTTTCATCTTCCCAAGATACAGCATTGAAGGTCTTGGCTGGCAGATTGAAGGACAGTTTCTGGCTCATGATTATGAAATTACTCAAAACGGTTCAAAAATTGTCTCCATCACGAAAGAGTGGATGACTTGGGGAGACAGTTATGAACTGGATATCACAAATAAAAAAGATGAAATTATCGCATTGGCTGTTGTGTTGACCATCGATTGTGTTACAGAGGCCAGCTCGAATGCGAGTGTGACAGTTTCAAGTAATTAAGAAGTAGGAGGGATGTTGATGTTTGTACGTTCTGAATTAAAACAACAGGCGAAAGATTTGATGAAGGATCATTTTCCGCAAATGTTTCTGGTCGCTCTGATTGCGGGTCTGTTTACAGGAGACCTGGTCAACATTGATTTCAGCTTTGATTCACAGATGATTCAAGTCAACATTGCACAGAATTACAGCTTTACGCTGACCGTTCTTTCACTTGGATTGATGATTCTTGCGTTTGTGGCTTCCATTGCAGTTTCTGTGTTTCTGATTAAACCATTGCATAATGGGTTAAAAAGATACTTCAGAAATATTACACTGAAATCAGCACGCATTGAAGATCTGCTGGGAGCTTTTTCAGGCAATTATATGCACAATGTGAAAGTCCTCTTTGCGCGTGATTTGAATATTGCGATTTATACTTTGATGCTGATTATTCCAGGCGTTATCAAAACATATGAATATTCATTTGTGGATTATATCCTGAAAGATCAGCCGGATATTGATCCGAATGAAGCACTCGCTTTATCAAGCAGAATGACAGATGGTCTGAAATGGGAACTGTTTGTGCTGGACTGTTCCTTTATTCTATGGATGCTTTTGGCAGCAGCTCTGTCAGTCTTTACCCTTGGGTTGAGTACAACTGCAGTGAATGTCTATATCAATCAGACTCATGCTCAGCTTTATCAGTGGGTGCTGGATCATAAAGAGTATCAATAACTATTCCTTGCAATCAAGCCAGAGAATAGTTTAGTGAGATATGAATAAGTCGTAACGATATAATTTTACAAACTTGAAATAACCCCTAAAATTGGACCGATTTTAGGGGTTTACTGTTTTAATGTTCGAATTGTTTTGCAAGGTATGCACTCATGATGGAGGCAGACGCTTTTTGAGCAGTGGACAGTGGACCTTTAGAGTATAGAAGGAAGGCACCAAGCCAGTGAGAATCTGCAATAACAGGGTAAACAGATCCACTGTATAAATCACTGCTGATAAGAAACAGACGCATGGATTCAAAGTCAGAAGGATGGTATTGACGCACCTGACGAAGTATTTCGTTAGAACAATCATCTGGCAGAATGTTATCATTTCCAATGATTTCATCTTCTAACAGAAATAATACTTCACATTTTGTCGTTTCTTTCAGTGTGTTGACCATCCTTGTCAACATTTCTTTTTCATCATTAAGATAGGAGTATTTCTTCAAAATGATTTCTGATTGCTCACTGACAAAAAATTCAATTGAATCGCCTTCTTTCAGACGATAAATTCTTCTGATTTC
>JAZRUQ010000143.1:0-5834 GCA_045652605.1 Erysipelotrichaceae bacterium | reverse complement strand
TCTATTTTACTTGATTTCAGCTCTTGATTCAATGAAATAGATCATGTAAAAAGCAGGATCGTTTATGACCCTGCTTTCAAATTGTATTTTTCTTTAATGATGTTGACGACTTTCGATATAAATCCATTATGAATTCCGGCTATAAACCTTTATACTCATCATTAAATCTGCTGTTTCTTTCAGCAACCTATTTTATGCTTCCACAATCAGTAAATCCTGACTGGGAAGCTGCTTAATAATTCAGCAGTACCTTTTTCATGAAGCATACCTCCTTACCTTTCAAGCACCAGGCTTGCTTCTTGTTCATCTACATCATATCTGAATTTACTATAAAAAACAGTCTTTTATTCAATTTTTTATTTTGGTATAATTAATGTGTTGATGTTGATAAATCTAAGACTGCTATTCAGCATTTTCATTCAGATAATTTAGTAACACATGGATCTGTTGTTTAAACAGGTCCTTTTCTTTATCATTTAAAGTCAGATTTTGCGACGCAAAATGTTCATTATTTAAAGCAATTCCACTTCCCTGTTCATTAATCAGGTTCATTCTCATTGCCTTCAGTAAAGCTGCTAATGAAGATCTAGCATGTGCTCCAGCACTTTTTCCTGCAACGGATGAAATGATAACTGACTTGTTTTTAATGATAGAACCTTTCGCCCAGTTTCCTTTTTCAATTGGACGTGATAACCAGTCCAGCAGATTCTTTAGAACACCAGGTATCTGTCCGTTGTATTCAGGTGAGATAATCCAGATTCCATCTGCTTCAGCAATCTTTTCTTTGACTTCTAAAACACTTTGCGGAACAGGATATTCGATATCTTCATTAAAGAATGGGACATCATGATAGTCTAAGATTGATGTTTTTGCACGATGTTGAATCATTTCTATGATTTGCTGTGCAAGTTGATGATTGAATGATTGTTTTCGATTTGATCCAACAACAAAGAGTATTTTTTTCATAGGTTACTCCTCCTTTTGTTGTCTAAATTGTAACATTTCATTTCTTTTTTATACAAATCATATGACCAAAAGAAAACAGCCTTTCGGCTGTTTTGTTTATTTCAATACACTCAGATAGCTTGTGCCATATTCAGGCATTTCAACATCAAAGTTATCGGCAACAGTTGCACCAAGATTCGCAAACGTTTCAGCTGGTCTAAGAAGTCCTGCACCTTTATGAGCTTTTGATGTGATGATCAGTGGAACCATTTCACGAGTATGATCTGTTCCATGATGGACTGGATCGTTTCCATGATCAGCTGTCAGAATCACACAATCGTCTTCTGTGAGCTTTTCAAGCAGTTCACCCAACTGTCTATCAAACAGTTCAATTTCCTTTGCATAGCCTTTAGGATTTCTTCTGTGCCCCCACAAAGCATCAAAGTCCACAAGATTTACAAAGCACAGACCAGTAAAGTCTTTGTCTGCAAGATTGATGGTAATGTTCATGCCATCTTCGTTTGACTTTGACTTATAAGCTTCAGTCACACCTTCACCGTCAAAGATATCATTGATTTTGCCGACAGAAATTACATCATATCCCTTTTCTTTAAGTGAATCCAGTACAGTTTTACCATATGGTTTCAAGGCATAGTCATGACGATTGGATGTACGTTTGAAGCTGCCTGCTTTATCACCTACAAATGGTCTTGCGATAATACGTCCAACTTTCCATTCATCTTTCATTGTGATATCACGGGCAATTTCACAGCAGCGATACAACTCATCGAGGCCAAATGTTTCTTCATGACAGGCGATCTGAAGTACGCTGTCAGCTGATGTATAGACAATCATCTTTCCAGTTTTAACATGTTCTTCACCAAGCTCATCTAAAATTGCAGTACCTGATGCAGACTTGTTGCCAATCCATCCATGACCTGTACGCTTTTCAAGTTCATCCATCAATTCCTGTGGGAATCCAGTATCTGTAAAAGTCTGGAATGGTGTCTGAATGTTCAGACCCATAATTTCCCAGTGTCCAGTCATTGTATCTTTACCTACAGACAATTCCATCATCTTTGTGTAGTATGCTTCAGGTGAAACAACAGGATTAAGTCCTTTAATGTTGTGCAGATTACCAGCACCAAGCTTTTGCATCACAGGACAATTCAGACCACCTACTGCTTCTGCAATATGTCCGAATGTATCTGCACCAACGTCATTGTACTTTTCTGCATCTGTCATCTGTCCAACACCAAGTGAATCCATAACAATGACAAACATTCTCTTGTATTTTCTCATAAAGTCTCCTTTGCTTTTGCGTGGAATTTACGATATCCTTCCAGTAATCTTTCTTTGTGAACATGTGTATAGATTTCAGTCGTCGATATACTTGAGTGTCCTAAAAGTTCCTGAATTGCCCTCAAATCAGCACCGCCATTCAGCAGATGAGTTGCATAGGAATGTCTTAGCTTATGAGGTGTAATCGGCTTGTCAATTCCAGCTTGAATACAACACCATTTTAACATCTTTTCTACGCTTTCACTAGTCAGATGTTTTCCTTTTGGATTAATAAAAAACGTTTTGGAATGCACAGTGCGATAGACAGGACGTATCGTATCCAGATAATATCTCATACTGTGATATGTAAATTCAGGAATCGGAACAATTCTTTCCTTCCCCCCTTTTCCCATCACTCTTAAAAACTTTTCTTCCAGATGAACCTGTGATAAAGTCAGATCTAAACATTCACTTAGACGCAGACCACATCCATATAGTGTAATAAAAATCGTTTTAAAGGTCTGTGATTTTAGTGAATCATCCAGTTGATCCAGTATTTTATCAATTTCCTGTTCTGTTGCATATATAGGAACTTTTTGTGCGTTTTTTTTGACAGATATACCTAAGGAAGGATCTTTGAAGTCATATTTATCGGCAAGAAACTGATGAAATGAACGAATTGCAGAAATATATCGGTTTAAAGTTGCAGAACTTTTGATTTCAGCTTGTTCATGAAGATACTGCTGAATCAGCAATCCTGTAATTTCCTCTAATTTCTTTATTTCGTGTGTTTTGAGAAAGCTGAGATACAATTGAAGATCACACTGATAGGAAACGATAGTTTTTTTTGACAACTGCATGGTTGTCTTCATCGCAAGTTCATATTGTTGAACTGCTTTCATCAGATCCATATCATCCCTCCTCTCTTATATCACATTTTCAAACAAATGCAGCATCCACAAGCCTATTGTGGACTGAAATACACCATACATCAAAACCAAGCCTAAAGAGATAATCAGACTTGTACACCTGGAGTTAATACAACTCATCATTCCATTGTTTCTAAGACCTTTACAGGATTGAATGAAGCTGTAAGACAGCTGCATGGATATAGAAGCAATTGCATATTCCACAATCATCTTTAAACAGGTTGATGGCATCAATACAAGCAAAACAAGAAGTATTCCTTGAATCTGATACATTTGAAGCATCATCAAACCAACAAGACCAAAGCGAAATCCATTCATAAATAAAACAAGTAAAATCAATGGAATTCCCAAAAGTGAAAATCCACATAAAAACAGAAACAAGACCAGTAACCCTTCCATTAAACATACTTTTAAAAAGTACTGAAAAGAATCCAAAGGTAAAACTAAAGAAGTTTGAATCATTGACTGACATAAGACAACATCACTCTGATTCATCTTTAAACCATACCATACTCCTATTAAAAGACCAAAACATGTAACCAGAAACATGCAGATCAGCAGTTTCTTATGGTATGGAAAAATATAGTTCATATGATCACCTCATTACATTCTATGAAATGATCATAAAACAAGAAGTCAGTCTTTTTTCAGCAATGAAGAAGCTCGTACAAGACTTGGTACAGACAATTGACGATTCAAATCATCAATGACATCATCTGTAGTATTTGCCTTGAACTGCTCAAACAGAGACAACTGTATCTTCTGGGCTGCAACAGGATTCAGATTGGATACCCCAACCCCTACATGTCGTACTGCCTGATCATCCTGGTTTTCATCATAAAGCATCATTGCCTGCTCGAACAGAGTTTCTCCATCCTGCAGTGGATATGTCAGCTTTTTGGAACGTACAATCGTTTCAAAAGTAAAATATCTGACAGATATGGAAACTACATTTCCCATAATCCCATTTTGTTTTAAACGAGCTGCAAGCTGATAAGAAAGACGTTTGAAATAGCCACGAATCTCATCATAATCGGTAATATCATCCTGAAAGGTAGTCGATTGTGACATGGATTTCATTTGAGTGTGCATCGTAATTTCATCTGAGGCAATGCCATAACAACGTTCAAGTATTGCATTTGTATTTTTACCAAGCAGTTTGCTCAGCAGAATGCGATCTTGATATTCGGCAAGTTCGCCAATAGTTGTGATTCCCATCGCCTGCAGTGCTTTTGCCGTCTTTTTTCCTATGCCATACATTTCACCAATGGGCAAAGGCCACAGTTTCTTTTTAACTTCAGCTTTTCTTAATACGGTAATCCCCATTGGTTTACGCATGTCACTGGCCATCTTGGCAAGAAACTTGTTGGGGGCAACACCTATTGAACATTTCAAATGAAGTTCTTCTTTTAAACGACGTTGAATCTGCCAGGCTAAATCAAGTGGCCTTTCATAACGTTTGATGACTTCCGTCATATCTGCATAACATTCATCAATTGAAGCCACTTCAACATACGGTGTATAGCTTTGAATCAATTGTATGAATTTATCGGAAAGCTCGTCATAATAATTGTAATGTCCCTTGACCACAACAAGATCAGGACATAAAGATAATGCTTCCTGAATCGGCATGGCTGATTTCACACCATAGGCTCTGGCTTCATAGTTTGCAGTCGCAACCACACTTCTTCTGGACATTCCTGATACCACCACAGGTTTACCGGCAATTGATGGGTCCAGAACTTCTTCTGCGCTGGCAAAAAATGAATTTAAATCAATATGAAAAATGACACGTGCCATATAAAAATCACCATTCCTATTTTAGCATAGAATGGTGATTTTTGTCTTGTTATCGCACTTTGTAGACCTGAGACTGATTCATCTTTAAACGATGTTCCAGTCTCAGTTTATCAGAAATCATGGCAATAAATTCTGAATTGGTGGGTTTAGCTTTAGAAGCTGATATTGTATAGGCAAAGATTTCATCAATTGCATCAATGTTTCCACGATTCCATGCCACTTCGATTGCATGACGAATGGCACGCTCAACACGGGATGCAGTTGTCATGTAACGTCTGGCAATTTCAGGATATAATACTTTGGTGATCTGTCCCAGATAGTCCATATTCAGATAAGTTTCCAGGATTGCAGTTCTCAGATACAGATAACCTTTAATATGAGCGGGTATTCCAATCTCATGAAGAATGCTTGTAATTTCTCTTTCCAGCTGAAAACGCTGCAATCTTTCCTCAGATTCAACATCTACATCAAACGGGATCATAGGACCCTGATTTAATCCTTTTGATGATTTTGAGACCAGCTGAGTACACTTTTCTACAAATTGTCTTGGATGGATTGGTTTAAGCATAAAGTAATCAACTTTTCTCTCCTGCATCTCAGCAATCAATGTTTCATTGGTAATGCTGGATGTACACATCACCTGCTGATACTGTACACCATAAGCTTTGCATTGTTTTAAAACTTCAATACCATCTACTTTTGGCATAATACAGTCCACCACCAGCAGATCGATCTTTTTAGGCCCATTCAACAGAAAATCTTCTCCATCTTCATATGTACCTAACACTTCAAAATAACTGCATTTTTTTAGTTCCATGTGCAAGCTTTCTTTAAAACTTGCGTTGTCATCTACAATGACAATACTTTTCTTTTCCATTT
>JAZRUQ010000142.1:0-2015 GCA_045652605.1 Erysipelotrichaceae bacterium | reverse complement strand
TGTCTTTTGAACAAAGAAGTCGTTGATGTTAAACGCATGGACATTAAAGGAAACAACTGCCTTGATTTTACACAGATTCTGCTTCATTTTGGGGATGCTGTTGCATCTGTACGAGGTGCAATTTCAGTGAATACACAGAATAAGCTGTTTGTGTATGGAAAGAAGGGTCATATTGAATGAGAATTCTTCTCGAAGTCTCATGATTTTGTGATGAGAATAGATGGTCATGAAGTGAACTATCATTTTGCCTTTGATTCTGAATTTACTTATGAGATTCAACATTTTGTTGACTGCATAGAAAAAGGACTTGCAGAAAGTCCTGTGTTATCTGAAAAAATGAGCTGTCTGATGCTGGATATCATGAATGAAAAAAAGACGTGGATGTAAGTTAGTTTACATCCACGTAATTTTTGTTTCGTTGCCTTTTAACAGACGGCCAATGTTGGCTTTGTGGCGATAGCACACAAACAGCCAGAGTACTGTAATGGACAAACTGATGACCAGATTGTCCTGTGCAATGAAGGCACATACAGCAGCCATACCGATAGCGACCATGCTGGAAAGAGAGACAAACTTTGTTGTTTTCAAAACGACAAAGAATGTGATGATTGGGATCAACGACATGATCATAAATTCATGTGTAATCAGCACACTGATGCCGATTACAAATCCAACTGTTGTTGCCACTGCTTTTCCGCCTTTGAAGTTCGCAAAGATTGGGAAGCAATGACCAACACAGCACATTAAACCAGCCAGCACACAGATTGTATCGCTCATGTTGAGTGTTTTAGCCAGCACAACGCTGAACAATGCCTTTAAAGCATCCAGTGCGATAACGGCAACACCCGCTTTTTTACCAAGCACACGTCCTGCATTGGAACCACCAAGATTTCCTGAACCATGGTTGCGAATATCAGTTTTATAAAAGACCTTTCCGATGACCAGCGCCCAAGGGATAGATCCGAAAAGATACGCTAGAATCAAGATTAAAATTTCCATGATAATTTCTCCTTAACCTGTCTTATTTTATCATAAAAGACAAATTGAAGATAGTCAAAGCGTGTGAGATTTTCTTCACACAAATCATTTTTCAAAGATGATTTTCTAGTGTATAATAAACAAGTGAATTTTAAGAGAAAGGGGATTTGACTTTCTTTATGGCAAATAAAAATTATGAAGCTGACAGCATACAAATCCTGGAAGGATTAGAAGCAGTCAGAAAAAGACCTGGGATGTATATTGGGTCTACCGATGGTCGTGGTCTTCATCATTTAATCTGGGAAATAGTCGATAATGCGATCGATGAAGCTTTGAATGGCTATGGAAACAAGATTACGATCACATTGAAAAAAGATGGTTCATGTTCAGTCGAAGATGAAGGACGTGGCATGCCGGTGGGCAAGCATAGTTCTGGCAAAAGTGCACTGGAAGTTATTTTTACAGTGCTGCATGCCGGCGGCAAGTTTACATCAGAGGGTGGATATAAGACATCTGGTGGTCTGCATGGTGTAGGGGCATCGGTTGTCAATGCGCTGTCTGAATGGGTCAGTGTACAGGTGTCCAAAGATGGCAATCTGGATGAAATGAAATTTCAAAAAGGCGGTTCTAAAGTTGGTAAGCTGAATATCATCGGTAAATCTGCGAAGACTGGAAGCAAGGTAACCTTTAAACCTGATCGTTCCATCTTCTCTACAACGGATTTTAACTTGTCTTCTGTTTTAGAAAGAGCACGTGAAAGTGCATTTCTTTTGGAAGGCATTACCATGGTTGTGATTGATGAACGTGTCAATAAAAAAGAAGTCTTCCATTATGAAGAAGGACTGACTGCATTTTTGAATTATCTTCATGAAGATCGTGATGTGCTTCATGCACCGGTTTCATTTAAGGGAAAGACGGGAGAAATTGAAATTCGCTGTGCTTTTCAGTATACCGATGATTATCAGGAAAATACCTATTCTTTTGTGAATCTGGTCCGTACTAAAGATGGCGGTACACATGAAGTCGGGTTTAAGACA
>JAZRUQ010000141.1:0-8024 GCA_045652605.1 Erysipelotrichaceae bacterium | reverse complement strand
CTGTTTCCATTTGGCACAACCTTCTCACAAGTTGGTTTAGTCAGCTGGTCAGGCCTTAGAGGTGTTGCATCCATTGTATTTGCGATTACAGCGGTTTTAAGCAATGTTAAACTGGACTACAACATCTTTAATCTGGTCTTCTGCATTGTCCTGCTTTCCATCTCAATTCAAGGGACATTGCTTCCAAAAGTTGCTCAAGTTCTGAACATGATTGATGATTCCAATGATGTCTTAAAAACATTTAATGATTATCAGGAAGAAAGCAACATCCGATTCATTAAAGTTCACGTTGATGAACTGCATCCATGGATGAACCTGAAACTATCAGAAGTCCCTCTCCCTAAAGAGTTTCTTGTCGTATTGATTCTACGTGACAGAAAAGAAATGATTCCAAACGGATCAACAATCATTGAAAAAGGAGATCTGCTGGTTATTGCAGCACAGGAATTCAACGACCGACAGAATCTTTCCATGCAGGAAATCATCATTGATAAAAATCACATATGGTGCAATCAAACCATTCGTGACATTTCACTGGATCATGGCAATCTGGTTATCATGATTAAACGTAAAGAGGATACCATCATTCCAGATGGCAACACCAAAATCCTTTCAGATGATACACTGGTTATCGCAAAACATTAAAAACTCAAAATAAAAACGACTTGTGATTTCTCACAAGCCGTTTTTATTTCAGATAAAATTACTTAGAAGCGTCTTCCAGACAAGCCTTAACTGCATCTTTGATGCGAGTAGATGTCAAAGTAGCTCCTGATACTGATTCAACATTCAATGAGTTGTTTGCAACGATTGCTGAAGTCACAGTTGTCTGAGCATCAGCAGTGAATGCTGATTCATGCTGTTCAACGATTTCAACGTTAGCGATCTTGCCATCAGTGATTGTTGTCTTAACAGTCATTGTACCTTCCTGACCATCAACTGTAGCAGTGTATTCACCATCAGTCAGGTTTTCAGGCATTACATATTCGTCACCAGCAACTTCTGGCTTTTCGAATACAACTGGATCGATTACAGTCAGTGGAGTTACAGCTGTGTAGCCTTCTGCAGGTGTGTTAGCAGCTGCATGACGGCCAGCCAGACGACCAAATACGATTGGACCCATTACACCTGTACCACCTGATACGAAGCGTCCCCAAACATTTGTACATTCACCAGCAGCATACAGACCTGGGATAACGTTGCCGTTAGTATCCAGAACCTGAGCATCAGTGTTGATATCAACACCACCCAGTGTCATAACGCACAGAGCCTTCAGAGGGATTGCATAGAAGTTTTCACCTTCGATTTTGTTTACTGCAACGTTATAAGATGCATTCAAAGAATCTTCAGTGTACTTACGTCCGAATTCATCTGTTTCACCTGTTTCAACATGGTTGTTGTAAGATTCAACAGTAGCCTTCAGGTTTTCAGCATTGATATCCAGCTTGCCAGCCAGCTCTTCCAAAGAAGTAGCGCTGATTACCTTGCCATTCAGTGCCATACCTGGAGCATAGTAGTAAGTCCAGAATACGCTAGCACCAGTTGCAACTGCATCTTCAATCACGTTGTCTGTAAAGATATCGTACTGAATTGCATTTGGCTGTTCTTCCAGCTTCATTTCACGTTCTTCTACTGATTCGCTTGTTTCATCAACGAAGCGGAAACCATCCTGGTTAACACAGATAGCACCTGTCTTCCACATGTAAGATGGAGCGATCTGACCATATCCTGGAGCTGTTTCCTGACCCATTGGGAATGTTGGAATGTAGCTCATTGATTCAGCATCAATGTTAGCACCAACCTGCTGCATCATGTAGATACCGTATCCATCAGCAGCACTAGAACCACCGATCAGATAGTCTTCACCATATTCAGCATATTCACCCATCATCACACCGTTACCTGAGTAACCACCAGTTGCCATGATAACTGCCTTAGAAGCATCGTAACGAACTGTCTTATCTCCTGAAGTTGCAACAACAGTCAGAACCTGACCCTTTTCATTCATCACCAGCTGAGTAGCTTCAGTGTTGAAATCGATTGTTACTTCTTCAACAGTCTTGATGACTGTATCCAGAATCTCATGTGCAGCAGACTTGTAGTTTGCAGCATCATCTGGTGAAGGCTTGAAAGTTCTCTGAACTGAGTACAGCGCATGTTCTGGAGCGAATACGTTCATAGCACCTGTAGCACGGTCAACACCAAACTTGTTGTCAGAAAGACCATTGTCCCACAGCCACTGAATTGTTGCAACGTCTTCTTCTACGTATGCACGGATCAGTTCTTCATTACCCTTATAAGCACCGTTCTTCAGGATATCCTGTACATAAGATTCCTTAGTATCAACGATTCCATCGATAGCCTGAATGTTTGTTTCAGCACCAGACATAGACCCAGAAGTGTAGTTCAAAGAACCACCTGTCTTAGCAGTCTTTTCAACGATGATAACGGACTGAGCACCGTTTTCTACAGCTTCAATCGCAGCTGCAAGACCAGCACCACCAGCACCTACAACGATAATATCAGCAGTTTTTGTTTCATCAGCTTCGATTACTGGAGCTGATGGCTGTTTGTCATCTGTTGTTGTGTTTGAGCATCCTGTAGTCAGGACCATCATTACACTCAACAGGATTGCGAAAAATTTCTTCATGATATTTTTCCTCCCTTTTCACTCGTACAATTTTATCATTTATTAATTTTTTCACAATATCACGTTCTTGATTGATTTTTATAAAAATCATGACTATTTCATGTTATACTTAAACCATGAGAAAACCAATACAACGATTAGAAATGGATGACATTTCATCCTCATTAAAACAACTGAATTTCTGTCCATTGACCTTCGGTCATTTTGTCTGCCGCAAGGCCTCCATGGATAAATCTTCCTATCTGAATCATTACCGATTATGCATCGTCAAAGAAGGATCTTTTCGTCTTGGAAAAGATGCAGACGGATACACTTTAAAAAAGGGAGATGTCTTCATCGTGAGTCCAAACACACTTTATCGTGCAAGTTCCAATGAAGAAAACAGTATCTTTTACTATCTCGATTTTACGTTTGAAGATGCAAATGATCACATCACATTTCATAATCTGTTAAATCTGAAAAACTATCGTCATTTTTCATCCATGCTGAACGAAAGACAAATGCAGAATCTAACCCATCTGGACCGCAGTGTTGAAATTGGATATCCTGGAACTTACCTGCTGGTGGAATGCATGTTGATAAGAATACTGATCGTCATGCTGAAAACACTTAAAGAATCAAATGAAACCTATCTCATCAAAGACAAGGACAACGCCAAAGAAAAACTGATTGTACAATGCATCAATTACATAGATGCACATTTATCGGTACCCTTTGCCATCAAGGAAATGGCCAATGAGCTCAATTATTCAGAAAACTACATCTATAAGATTTTTAAAGAAACATTCCAGGTTTCATGCAAGACCTATATTCTTGATTATCGTCTAAACAAAGCGCTGCATGAACTGCAGACTTCTTCATCCAGCATTTCTGATATTGCAGAAATGACAGGTTTTTCATCCATTTATCATTTCAGTGCTGCATTCAAAAAGAAATATGGCTATTCCCCATCAAGTCTAAGAAAAGAGATTTGATGTTCTTACAGAGTTGATGTATAATGGTTCACTGTCGAAAGAAGGTGAATTCATGAAGTCAAAACTGAAACACATTGTCCTTATCCTTTTAGGAAGCTGCATTCTGGCTTTTGGCATGTACAACATTCATGATCAGGCTAAAATCACTGAAGGAGGTGTATTAGGACTTATCCTGCTGTTTCAGGCATGGTTTCATATTTCACCAAGTATCATTGGACCTGTTCTGGATGGAATATGTTATCTGATTGGATGGAAAGTCTTAGGCAATCGTTTTCTGAGAAATGCGATTCTTGCAAGCTGCGGCTTCTCATTGTTTTACCGCTGTTTTGAAACCATTGGACCCGTCTTTCCAGAATTCATCAAAAACCCAATCATTGCCGCAATTTTAGGAGCCTGCTTTGTTGGTGTGGGAGTTGGTTTGGTTGTCAAAGAAGGCGGAGCATGCGGGGGAGATGATGCAATCGCCCTTACATTTTCAAAACTTCTGAAATGCCGCATTTCACAAGTCTACTTTGTCACAGACATGAGTGTCCTGATTCTTTCTCTCAGCTATATTCCTGTCACAAACATTCTGATTTCAGTCGTATCCGTTACACTATCATCATGGATTATTGAAAAGATACAAAACATTTAATGGGGTGCATATGCACCCCATTTTCATTTGACTTCAATTGTATTTCGATAAAGCATTGCAACTTTACTGGTTCTTACGGAATCACCATGATAATGTCCAAAATACCATTGATTATATTCAATCATATTCTCTATATCATCAAGCCACTCTTCTGTCGATTTATCAACTCTTGACTGATCCACACCTGGAAGAAACATTTCAACCGGCTCATACTTGAGTGGTGCAGTATGAGAAAGTACGATATCGAACTCATAATTGTATTTTATTAATTGCTTCGCAACATCATTCTTGATTTTTTGACTTGGCTGTTCACTCTCGTACCAGCAATAACCATAGATGATTCGCTGATACTTATCAATGCTGTAAGCACCACCGAGAATCAAATAACGATGATCTTTGATCTGATAGTTTTCTCCATCCTTCGCAAACAAAATATTAGGAAAATCATCTTCTACATAAACAATACCTTCAAACATTTTCTTTTCATGATAAGAAAAAATATTGAAAGGTCTTTCTTCATGATTGCCATGAATACACAACAATGTAATTGGAAGTTCAGCAATGTATTCTTTTAAATCATAATCCTTTGTGCTGTTCCAATAATTGATTCCTGCATCGCCCAGGATAATCATCAAATCATCTTTTGTGGTTTCATTTGCTTCACAGAATAACTTCAACCAGCTGAAATCTGCATGACAATCTCCATGAAGGTATACTCTATTCACTTTCATATCACACCTCCCTGAAACAATCCATTCTATTATACCTCATTGGAAAGTGAAGAGAAATAGTTGAGCAAGATCACCTTAGTAACATAAAAGAGGCCCTTCCTATCACTAGGTTAGACCTCTTTCTTCTCTTGCTTCATAATAAGAAAACAGTTATTTCCAAGAGATTGTTATGTGAATGAAATGAAGTTCGTCGGTAGATTTGGAAAACTTATCTCGACCTGAAAAAGACGAAAAACTTTTTTTATAGTGTGGTTTTGTGATTACTTCTGCATTAAGATGAGAAAATCCACAATCAGATAATCCATGCAGAATTCCGTCTTTTATCCGTGTTGCAATTTTCAGTCTATATTCATTGGAAGTGTCAAATGTTACCCCATGAATACTATAATTGCCACCATAATCAAAAGAATATCCTGGGGAATAGCGCCAAATTCCGTCCTTGTCTTTAAATGGTTCAAAATTACGCTCAGATACGTATGCAGATGGGGTTGTGGCATATTCCTCATAGCCTACGCCAAGAAAACCGGAAATACCAGTTTTGCCTTTCTTAGCTTCAGAAACACACAATTCCTTGAGTCCATAAATACAATCTTTTACGACGGAATTTACTAATTGTTCCATATTTTTTGATTGTGCATGAACTGAACCATGCTCGTTGCTTTTTTTTCTTAATTCATCCGCAAAAGCCACGTCGATCACCTATCCTTTTGTTCATTTTATCAAAAAGTTAATCAAAAATAAATCAATACCACTCTAGTGTGATTTCATCTCGATTAAAAGCCTTTTTACTCACTTAACCAGTTATCCACTTTTTCCTTCAACAGATCAAAATACATAGGACCTGATTCAAGGATGACTTGATGGTATTCAATTTCATTGAACTTCTTTGAATTCTGTTCTGCGTAATTTCTTAATTCCTTCATTTCCACAAGTCCAATACCATATGGAAGAAGCAAACCTGGATCTGATACAACATACTCATACAATGAGTTCACCAGACCAGGTGAATCATTAAATCCAAGATCTCTTAAGAAACTTGCGATGCCTTCTTTTCCCCAGCCCTCATAGTTGACTCCAATGTCAACCAGCGCCTGAAGCAGATAGTTCATTTCTGTATCCAAACTCAGAAATTCAGCGAGATTCTTATCATCCTCAAGTGCCCACTTGTTGGCATAAGCCTGCACATACATCGCATACCCTTCTACATAGCCAAAGTTGTCCACCAATGTACGGATTGGATGAGGATTTGTCGCATAGTAGTAAGTTGTCTGGTACAGATGTCCTGGGAAGCCTTCATGTGCCAGAGTAGTATACAAAGTCACAGAGTCACCCTCTGTAGCTGTAGGATTGATTTTAATCACATTGTCTGTAATCGCATCATATGGTGGAATCAGATAATAGGCAATTGTCGAATCATTGGTAATGCTTGGATCCAGATACTCTGCAGTGTAAGTTACTTCTGGTCCTTTTGGGAAATGTTTTAACAGTTTTTCCTGATAACGTTTCAGAATCACTTCTGGATCTTCACTTCCATAATCTGCTTTTTCATAACGTTTTGAAATCGTTGCATCATCATAGATCAGACGGATATAGTCCTGTACTATTGAAATCAGTACACTTTTCCCTTTTTCCAGCATTTCACTTGGATTTAAAGATGACCCTGTCTTATATGCAAACAAGGCTTCATAGTATGCTTTGCTTTCTGCTGTATCTGAGAGTGTTTCTAATTGTGCTTTACCCTTCATTGTCTCTAATTCATCTTTGACATGCTGATAAGCAGGAATGACCAGTTCATTGACAATGCGACGATTCTCACTGAAATATTCTGTTGTTTCAAAGCCTGCATTCTGAAGTTTGTTTTCAAAAGAGACAATCAATGCATTATCTCCTTCTTTGTTCAGAAACTTGTTGATTTCAGAAACTGTCCCCGTCACACTGAAATCCTGCATAAACAGACCCATATCCGCCTGTTTACGGGTAAATGCCAGGCATTCTTCCAGATAACGAGGCACATCCTGCAAAAGCACCAGATAATCTTTAACATCCTGTTCATCATAGAACTTGAATTCATTAAAGTTGGTAATCAGTGCATCTGTAACACTTTGTGCAGGTGAAAACAGATTCTGATAATAACTTAATCCATCAAACATCATCTGAATTTCCAGATACTCATGAAGCATGTTCCAATCATCTTTCTGACGCTCTGTCAATTCATCCGGATTAAAAGACTTAAGTTCTTCCATTACTTCTCGCAGTTCTTCTTCAGCTTCTTCATTGGCTTCATCACTGACTTCACCCAATGTCAGCTCAGGCTGTTCAATGCCATACACTGATGGATCCACCAGTGAATAATGCAATGTCAATGCATCCGATGATACTGTATCAATGTATTCATCGGTTAAAAACTGTTCAAATGCCAATTGTACTTCTGTCATTGGTTCTTCTTTTACTTCTTGTTTTGCAGTACATCCGCTCATCAGCATCAGCACAGCCAACAGACTCAATAGGATTTTTCTCATAAGTGATCCCTCTCTTTTTCTCTATTTTACCTTTGTTGTGTTTTTTCGACAACCTTATTATGGCTTGGTTTTCTTTCTCAACACTGATATAATTGATTCGTTGAGGTGAACACAATGGAAAATCCAGTAAAACTTCAGGACTTTGTTCAAAGAAAAATCAAAGAAGCTGATTTCAGAATGTATGAAGATTCCACAAAGGGAATCATTAAACTGATGATTATTTCAACTCATCAGGAATATGCCTATGATTTTTTGAAAATCATGATGAATAATACAAGAAGAGAATACTCTGTTGACTTGTATCCAGGCATTGTGCACACAGAATTCTATGATTTCGATCTGGAAGACAATACACCTTCCAGATACATCATTACCTATGTACTTCCAACTGAAGGTGATGAAGAAGAAATTCAGGAATATTTTGAAGAATGCTACGTAGAATGTGATGCAACAGTTACAGATGTCATTGTGGACTACTGTCCAAAAGAAAAGCCTGAACAGGTAACACGCATCTAT
>JAZRUQ010000140.1:0-1564 GCA_045652605.1 Erysipelotrichaceae bacterium | reverse complement strand
GACCTGTCATGGCATCCACTGTCAGCAGGATTTCATCTGGTTTTACTTCAGCCTTGATGTCCTTAAGTTCATCCATCAAAGCTTCATCAATGTGAAGACGCCCTGCTGTATCAATAAACACCGTATCAAAACCATTTGCACGAGCATATTTCATCCCTTCTTTAACAACTGTCAAAGCAGAATGATCAACACCCATGTCAAATACTTCAACGCCAATTGTTCTTCCCAGAACTTTCAGCTGTTCAACAGCAGCGGGACGAATAACGTCCGCAGCAATCATCAATGGTTTGCGATTTTCGCGATTTTTCGCCAATCGAGCGATTTTACCGCATGAAGTTGTCTTCCCAGTACCCTGAAGACCTACCATCATCACAACACTGAGGCCGCTTTCCTTGTACTGAATTTTTACTTCTTTTTCTCCCAGCAGAGCAACCAGTTCATCACGAACGATTTTAACAACCATCTGTCCCGGATTCAAAGCTGAATAAACTTCCTGACCTAAAGCCTTTACACGAACCTGTTCAAGGAAGTTCTTTACAATTTTATAGTTGACGTCTGCTTCCAGCAAAGCCAGTCTGACTTCCTTGAGCATGTCTTCCATGTTTTTCTCAGTCAGTTTTCCTTTACCGGTAATATTTCTAAATGTTTTACTCAGACGTTCTGTCAATGATTCAAATGCCACTCACAATACCCCTCTCATACCAAGTTATTATAACAAGAAACTACTTCTTTAACAAACAAAACCGTTCTTTGCCCTGATGAATTAAGAAAAAACAGGTTGTCCTGTTTTTTGAAGAAGGCAAAACAAAAGAGATTTCACTCTTTCAGAAAATATAGTCTGCCACAGATGATTCATTTTATCCTCTATTTATGTCCGTTTTATATGACAGTAATTCTTGATTTCAAATTTCAGATATCTTTATGCAATAAAAACACAGGATCCATCTACATCCAATACACAGACAATACAATACACATTTCACTGGATGAATCGATTAGTTTTGATTATACTAATAGTAACCTTTCGAGGAAAACTTTTTTATATGGAAAGGAATGATATTATGAAAAACAATAATCAAGCTGAGATTCAGCTTCTTCATACTTCTAAATTCAAGGATATTGTCATTTCAGTGCGTTTTTTGTCTCCTCTTGTCCGTAAAGAAGCACTTTCAAGAAATCTGCTTTCCTTGATGCTTCAGGACCGTTGTCAAAAATATGATACGAAAAACAAAGTCACTGCTGCATTGGATGATCTGTATGGAGCTACGATTGCATCAAGAACACTCACTTATGGCAAAACCCATATGCTTGAATTCAGATGCAAGGCACTCAATGAGAAATTCTGTACTTCTGCTCATCTTGAACAGCAGTTTGAACTCATTCATCAGTTTCTTTTTCATCCTTTGCTGAATGCCGAATGTTTTAAGGAAGCTAAAGATAACATGATTGATTCGATCAAAAAACGACTGGATAAACCAAGCACTTATGCTACCAATCAGGCAATGCTGATGATGGGAGCAGACACACCGCTTAAAGATGCTTGTCTTCCATCTGTTGAAGAAGT
>JAZRUQ010000139.1:0-2387 GCA_045652605.1 Erysipelotrichaceae bacterium | reverse complement strand
ACTGCTTTTTCAATATCAACATAAACTGAACTGTTTGTCTTTGAAACCATACGATTTCCTACAATAACAATTGGAATATTGTATTGAGTCAACTGATCCAGTTCAGCATCAGTCAAACGGTCATTGTAGATAATAACACCATCTACACGCGATTTAATAATATTCTCAATGATATCACTGATTTCATTGATACCTTCAGTTGTCGTATGAAGCATGACATTGTATTTATCAATCTTAGCAACATCAAGAAGACCATTGATAATCTGACCTGTGTAAGTAAAGCTTGCCTCAGGAATAACCAGTGCAATCATAGTTGTCTTGGAGAGTGCAAGTCCCTGTGCGATTGCATTAGGTTTATAGCCGAGTTTTTCAATAGCCTCTTCAACTCGCTGACGGGTGTTGCCTTTTACGACATCGCTGCCGTTGATTACTCGTGAAACCGTAGCCAATGACACTTTTGCTTCATTAGCTACATCATAAATTGTTACACGCTTCATATTAACACCTCTTTCATTTATTCAGAATCATCTGTATCCTGTTCAGGACGCAACAGTTTTCTAAGTGCATCAACTGCTTTTTCTGCAACATCCAATGTTACATCTTTCGCTTTTTCTATTTTTTCGCTGACTTCAGGTTTAGAAGTAAATTCATCTACATGCTTTGATACGTAATCAACTGCATTTGAAGTTACTTCTTCAGCTTTGTCTTTAATCGCATTGAATTTACTCATAAATTCTTCATTTTCCTGAAGCTTTTCGATATTCCCTTTTAGCTGATCAACGACTTTTTCATAAGTTTCTGTACAGAAAACCTTTGCATCTTCGGTTTTCTGTTTTAATTCAGGATTGTTTTTAAGATCTTGGAGACGAGTTTTGGCATCTTCAACAATTGCCTTTGACTTTTCAGAAACAAATGCCATTGATTTCTGAAGCTGTTCACTCTTCATCACATCATTTGTAGCATCTTTAACTGTATCAATGAACTTATTTAAAAACTCAACTGCATTTTCTTTAATCTGTTCAACCTGTGGACGAATCTTTTCATTTTCTGAAATGATTTCATCAGATTCATCACTGATTTCCTGAATCTGCTTTTTCAATTCTTCTACAGTTTCTTCAACAGTCATATTTTCGTGGTTGTTTTCGTTCATGATTATTCTCCTTCCTGAACAACAGGTTCTACCTTAGCATCTTTTTCTGACTTCAGTGCCTGAAGATTTGTCTTCAGTTTATCAAGCTGTTCACTTACATATACACTTGCCTGGTGCATTGCTTCTTCAGCGCTCTGCTGAGCTTTATCCACAGAATGTGCCAGATTAACTGCAGTATCAAGCGGAGCCTGTATTTTTTCAATACTCTTATCTACATTTTGAATCGTTGGCTGAAGTTCTTTTACACGTAATGTTGCCTCTTTTACAAGAGCTGCAAGTCGTACAAACAAAACTGTCAAAGCGATCAATGTTATTGCACCAAGAGTGGGTAAAATCAGATTTGAAAAATCTCTTAAAGCATACAACAGTTCATCTACAACTGGACTCATTCCAATCACCTCGTCCCTATTTTATCAGAAATGAAAATATTTTCAATAGTTTTGATAGCGCTTTACCTTTTCGGCAAGACCATAAATATCCTTGCTTGACATAAACAGATAAACGCAAGGTTCTTCTTTTGCAAGCAGCATTGCTCCCTCATCATTTTCAGGGAGAATGATGGATCCATCAATCATCTGCGACAAGTAGGGAATATCGATATCCGTACCATCCTGTTTGTCATCGATGCTGGTGAAATCACAAAGATACACCACATCCGCCTTCTTCAACGCATCCGCAAACTGCTGCGCAAAGTAAAGCACACGTGAAGCTCGATGCGGTTTAAAAATCGCAACCAGCTTATGATCTGGAAAACGTTTGCGGGCAGTATCAACAGTCACTGAAACTTCAGTTGGATGATGAGCATAGTCATCCACAAAAATGTTCTGACCACACTTTTCAACACTGAAACGACGCTTTGTACCACTGAACTGACTTAAGCTTTCTTCAATCTGCTCAGCTTTTAATCCCATTAAATATCCAATGGTAATGACACCCAATGAGTTCCATAAAAGATGATGACCTACAAAAGGAAGTTCAAAATGACCAAAATGAACACCTTGAATCATGACATCAAAACTCATTTGTGTACTTGTTTCTACAACATGGATGGCACGAACATCATTGTCTGCATTTTCCCCGTAATAGAGTACTTTCTTTCCCTTCAGGTTTAATGCACGAGCTTTTTCATCATCACCGAAAACAGCCAATGCACATTTTACATTTTCTGCAAATTCTTCATAAGCAGATGAATAGTCTTCTTCTGAAGTAAAGTAATCAACATGGAAGTCGGAGGCCA
>JAZRUQ010000138.1:0-2585 GCA_045652605.1 Erysipelotrichaceae bacterium | reverse complement strand
CATCTGGTGATGGTTTGATGCAGATGCTGGGCGGATTCTCTATCCTGCGTCTGACTTCTTTGATGTCAATGGCTGGAATTACATTCACTAAGGAACAGCTCTTGGATATCAATGAGAAGTTGAACAAGATCAAGAAAAAATAAAACATAGAGGAGATTTCTCAGGAAATCTCCTCATTTTCTTTTGTGTTAAAAAGTTGAAAATATCCATCATCAAGCCTTTGAAGTAAAAAATGTGATATACTGAAAAAAATTAACTAAAATTTAACCAAGTACAGACAAGGGGAACCATATGAAAAAATTGATAGGTGTCTATGACTATACAGTCATTCTAACGTATATAGGTCTGATATCTTCCATCTTTGGAATTACACAGGCAATCCATGGAGATTACAAACTGGCAATCTGCTGTCTTGCCTTTTCAGGTATTTGTGATGCCTTTGATGGACGTGTTGCCAGAACGAAAAAAGACCGCACAGAAGATGAAAAGAATTTTGGGATTCAATTGGATTCCTTGTGCGATGTAATCTGTTTTGGCGTATTTCCTGCATTGATCTGTTATCTTTTGGGCGTAAGAGGCATCGTAGGTCTTGTGATTGTCTTTTTCTATTGTCTGGCTGCGGTGATTCGACTGGCTTACTTTAATGTGTTGGAGGCAAATCGTCAGAAAAGCGAGGGTGGAGCCAACAAAGAATATCGTGGTCTTCCTGTGACATCGATTTCCTTTATTCTTCCACTGGTGTTCTGGTTTCAGTTTCTGATGAATGATGTGGCTTTTTTGTGGCTGCTTCATGGAATTCTCTTGCTGGTGGGATTCCTGTTTATTCTGGACTTTCCATTAAAGAAACCTGGTCTTAAAACAATTTTGACATTGATGGCAATTGTGATTGTCACAGTAGGGATTATCTTTGCCTTCACTAAGTATCGTCTTCCAAAACAAAATGATAAAAACAGTACAATTGTGGAAGATTTGATTGGTGAATAACATGAGACAGAAAACCCGTGATGGACAGCTGATTGAAATACAGGATACACAGGACAAGTTTCTGACACTGCTGTATGGAAATCTGATTGGAAGATGTTTTGTCAAGATACTGACTATGCCATGGATTTCCAAACTGGGTGGTGCTGTGTTATCGACAAGATTATCGGCTTTGGCAATACCCTCTTTTATTCGAAACAATCAGATTGATATGAGTCAGTTTGAAAATGTGAAATACAGAAACTACAATGAGTTTTTCATGCGTAAAATCAAACCTGAAGCCAGAGTCGTGGATATGTGTGAAAATCATCTGATCAGTCCTTGTGACTGTAAATTAACTGTACTGCCCGTTGAAAAAGATGGTCGATTCATGATTAAACAGACATCTTATACACTTCAGTCTTTATTAAAGGATGAAAATGAAGCAGAATATTATCTGGGTGGGACATTATGTATTTTCAGATTAACAGTGGATGATTATCATCGTTACTGTTATATTGATGATGCAGAAGTAATCAGAAAGGCACAAATTCCTGGAATACTGCATACAGTCAATCCGATTGCGAATGATGTGTATCCTATTTATAAAGAGAATACACGCGAATATTGTGTTCTGTTCAACAAGAAACTGAAACGACATCTGATGATGGAAGTTGGTGCGTTGATGGTCGGAAAGATTGTGAATCATCCAACTGATTCAGAAGTCAGACGTGCACAGGAAAAAGGACACTTCATGTTTGGGGGATCAACGGTGATTATGGTGTTTGAAAAAGACGCTGTAAACATCGATGAGGATATCCTGGAAAACTCAAAAAAAGACATCGAAACAGTCGTGCGTTACGGCATGAAAATCGGTGAAATCAACTAAGGAGAGCAATCTCCTTTTCTTATGAAAAATTAGAAAAAAAACAATTGAAGTGAACATCACCAAGTGCTATAATCCATATCTGTGCGAAAAATATTTCGTGCTTTGGAGGATAGAAAAATGTCGGTATATCGTCATTCATATATTGTTGATGCAGAAGGTCGTTTCATACAGATTGGCATACTTCAGCTGTTGTATGTATTCAGATTTTTTGCTTATGAACTTATCACATTCTTAAAGAAAAATACAGTCATGAGCATTGCCATGTGTGCTGCGTTTGTGACAAGCCTGATTGTGCCTGTAGATGGGCAGTACATCGGCTATTTCGACTTCAAGACATTGTCTTGTCTGTTTTGTGTGTTAGCGGTTGTTTGTGCCCTGAAGGAAGTTCGTTTCTTTTATCTTTTGGCTGCGAAGATCGTTCAGTGTTTCAAAAATGCACGCATGAGTGTACTGGCACTGGTGTATATTACTTTTGTCGGGTCCATGCTGATTGCCAATGACATGGCACTTCTGACATTTCTTCCTTTAGGATACCTTGTGCTTTCTTCAACAGGAAAAGATAAATACATGGCGTTCACATTCATCATGCAGAACATTGCGGCTAATCTTGGAGGGATGCTGACACCTTTTGGCAACACGCAGAATCTGTATCTGTATACCAAGTTTGAAATTGATAATCTGGAGTTCATGAAAATCATGGCACCGCCATTTATTGTAGCGATTGTTTTGATTACTG
>JAZRUQ010000137.1:0-8513 GCA_045652605.1 Erysipelotrichaceae bacterium | reverse complement strand
ATTCGTGCTCCTATCCTGCTGATTGGCGGCATCGCGATTACACTGACACTTGACCCTGTGCTGACTGCTGTCTTAATCTGTACACTTCCTTTTATCAGTTTTCTTGTCTTGACTGTAACCCGCAAAGGTTTCCCATTGTACAAAGAACTGCAGAAAAAAACAGACTATATGGTTCGTGTTGTCAGAGAAAACATTGCCGGTGTACGTGTCATCAAAGCACTTTCAAAAACAGAACACGAAAAGACACGCTTCCACACTGCCAATCAGGAAGTCATCAAAATGGAAAAGAAAGCTGGATACACAATGTCATTGACCAGTCCGATCATGAATCTTTTATTGAACACTGGTCTGACTCTGGTAATTCTGGTTGGTGCATATCGCGTCAACGCAGGAACAACAGAACCTGGCAAAATTATTGCCTTCATGTCTTACTTTACTATTATTCTGAATGCCATGATGGCCGTTACACGTATCTTTGTGATGTATTCACGAGGAAGTGCTTCCGCATCACGCATCGAAGAAGTGCTGAATATGCCAGTTGAATTGACTCCTGTAGAAAAAGAAACTGTCTCTGAAGAAGAACATATTGTCTTTGATCATGTGAACTTCTCCTATCAGAAAAAAGAAAACAATCTCACAGATATCAGTTTCAAACTGAAACGTGGTGAAACATTAGGAATTCTAGGTGCTACTGGAAGTGGAAAAAGCACCATCATCAACCTTCTGCTTCGCCTGTATGATGTTGACTCAGGTGAAATCCGTATTTCTGGTAAACCCGTACAATCACTTACACCAGAAGAGCTTCACACAAAATTCGGCATTGTCTTCCAGAATGACTTTGTCGTCGCTGAATCCATCCGTGAAAACATTGCCTTTGGTCGAACATTAAATGATGACCAGATTGAAATGGCTTCACAAAGTGCACAGGCTTTCGAATTCATCAGTGGACTTGATGACAAATTTGATCATCAGGTCGCTGCCCGAGGAAACAATCTTTCCGGTGGTCAGAAACAACGCCTTTTGATTGCCAGAGCTCTTGCATCTCATCCTGAAATTCTTATTCTGGATGATTCCAGCAGCGCCCTTGACTACAAGACTGACGCAAACCTGCGAAAAGTTTTGAATGAAAAATACAGTGATATTACCACTATCATTATTGCGCAGCGTATCAGCTCCTTGATGCACGCTGACCATATCATCGTTTTAGAAGATGGACAGATTTTAGGTCAGGGCAAACATCAGGAACTTCTAAAAAGCTGTGACTTGTATCGTATGATTTCTGAAAATCAGATGGGAGGTGAAGTTCATGCCGCCTAGAGGAAAAATGGGAGGAAAACATGAAAAGCCAAAAGATACCAAGCGTACTTTGCTTCGCTTAGCCAAGTATCTGGGCCATCAGAAATATCTGCTTCTGATTGCGCTGGTTTTAACCCTTTCAGCCAATACCCTTTCTTTGATTGGTCCAAAGCTTTCAGGCAGTGCCATTGATGCGATCGGTACCAAAGCCGGACAAGTGAACTTCAATCAAGTGTTCTATTATTGTGGATTGATGATCAGTTTCTATCTGGTTTCATCCATCATGTCACTCATTCTTTCCCGTCTGATGATTCATATCTCGCAGAAGATTTCCTATCAGATGAGAAAAGACCTCTTTGATAAACTGGTTGAACTTCCTGTTGGCTATTTTGACACTCATGCTTCTGGTGATATTGTCAGCCGCATGAGTTATGATATTGACACCATCAACACTTCTCTTTCAAGCGATCTGCTGCATATCGCTACCAGCGTTATGACAGTGACGGGTTCTTTGATTATGATGATCAGCCTGTCACCTACACTGGTTCTGGTCTTTGCGATTACCGTACCGCTTTCAATTTTCATCACCAAAACATTAACGACTCTGGTTCATCCTTTATTTTCAAAACGCTCTAGAAAACTGGGTGAACTGAATGGTTATGTTGAAGAAATCATTTCAGGTCAAAAGACCATCAAAGTCTATCATCAGGAAGAAACGATGCTGCATCGTTTTGATGAAAGAAACGTTGATGCCGTTGATGCCTACTACAATGCTGACTACTATGGTTCCATGACTGGGCCATCTGTCAACTTCATCAACAATCTGTCCTTGACTCTGGTTTCAGTATTTGGGGCAACCCTTTTCCTGCTGAATTCCATCACACTAGGTAATTTATCTTCCTTTGTTCTGTACTCCAGAAAATTCTCTGGACCTATCAATGAAGTTGCCAATATCATGAGTGAACTTCAGTCTTCACTGGCTGCAGCTGAACGTGTGTTCCGTCTGATGGATGAAGAGCCTGAACTCAAAGACAAAGAAGATGCAATCCATCTTGAAGAAGCACAAGGTGTTGTTGACATGGAACATGTCAAATTCGGATATGTAGAAGGCAAGACCATCATTCATGATCTAAACCTGCATGCAGACAAAGGCTCTCTGGTGGCGATTGTCGGACCAACAGGTGCAGGCAAGACAACACTGATTAACCTGCTGATGCGTTTCTATGATCCACAATCAGGTTCAGTGAAGCTGGATTATCATGATTTGCGTGATCTCACTCGTAAAAGTGTCCGTTCTCAATACGCAATGGTGCTTCAGGATACATGGCTGTTTGAAGGGACCATCTTTGAAAACATTGCCTACGGAAAACCTGATGCAACCATCGAAGAAGTCATTCAGGCTGCCAAAGCTGCACGCATTCACAACACAATCATGCGCTTTCCAAATGGATACGATACGCATCTGAATGAAAACGGTCTGAATATCTCGCAAGGTCAGAAACAGATGCTGACCATCGCCAGAGCCATGCTTCTGGATGCAAAAATGCTGATTCTGGATGAGGCAACATCCAATGTCGATACACAAACTGAAATTGAAATCCAGAAAGCCATGCGCAATCTGATGAAAGGAAAGACATGCTTTGTCATCGCTCATCGACTCTCTACCATTCAGAATGCTGACACAATTCTGGTTGTACAGAAAGGTGAAATTGTGGAACAGGGTACACACAACATTTTATTAAACAACAACGGTCTATACGCTACTTTATATAAGAGCCAATTCCAGTAAGCAGGAGAACACTTATGATGAAAAAAGAACTGAAACAAATCGTCTGTAATGAAATTGAAGCCCATCGCACAGAAATCTGTGAAATCGGCAAGTCCATTTATCGTCACCCCGAACTAGGGTACAAAGAATTCTTTGCGGCTGAACAAGTCCGCAGAACATTCAATGAACTCAATCTAAAGCTGGAAGATCATCTTGCCCTGACTGGCATCAAGGCAAAACTTAAAGACAGTTCATCAGGACCAAATATAGCGATCCTTGGTGAACTGGATGCAGTGGTCTGTCCAGAACACCCTGATGCTGATCCTGTTACAGGAGCTGCCCATTGCTGTGGTCATTTTGGACAGATTGCAGCGATGCTGGGATCTGCTTATGGACTGAATGCAATCAAGGAGAAATTGGATGGAAACGTTACTTTCATAGCTGTTCCTGCTGAGGAATGTGTAGAAATCGAATTTCGACAATCTCTCATCAAAGAAGGTAAAATCACATATCTGGGCGGCAAACAGGAAATGCTGCACCGCGGTGATTTCAATGATGTGGACATTGCCATGATGGTACACGGTTCCAATAAAACAACGATTCAGGCAGTATCACAAAGTGTTGGTTTCATCGCAAAAACTGCCAAATTCATCGGTAAGGAAGCTCATGCAGGGGGATCACCATGGGATGGTGTCAATGCTCTCAATGCTGCATCACTGGGCTTAATGGCCATCAATGCCATCCGTGAAACCTTGAAAGACAAAGACTGCATCCGAATCCATCCAATCATCACAAAAGGAGGCACACTGGTCAACATTGTACCAAATGATGTCAGAATGGAAATGTATGTCCGTGGTGCCAGCATCGATGCGATCAAAGATGCCAACATGAAAGTCAATCGTGCTCTCAAAGGTGCAGCCTATGCCGTTGGTGCAGAAGTTCTCATCGAAGATATGCCAGGTTACCTTCCAACACATGGCAATCAGGATCTGGGTAATATCTTTGCCCAAAATGCAGAAACACTCTATCCTGATGTTAAGCAAGTTATCTCAACTGAAACAGGTGGCGGTTCATCCGATATTGGTGATATCATGAGTGTCATGCCTTGCATTGAAGGAAGCATTGGAGGTTTCTCTAACAAGTTCCACACCAAAGACTTCCGTCTTGAAGATGAAGAAATGGCCTTTATCGCTCCTGCCAAGATTATGGCATGCACAGTCATCGATCTGCTTTATGATAACGGAGAATGCGCAAATCAGATTATTCAGAATTTCAAAAGCAGCTACACAAAAGAAAACTATAATGACATCTGGGCGCAGATCATGGACTGTCCAAAAGAAGAAATCTAAATCAAGGTATCAAAAAAGGTCGTGAATTGGAAATATGTCAATCATCCGCAAAATGGTTGAACTTGGAATGAACGATGAGTTCGTTTTAGCTGCATAGATTGTTATAAAGTCAAAGAAACGATGGAATAATTGATAAGTAAAAGGCTGTGACAACATGGTGGGTATATACTCCTACCGCCATCACAGCCTTTTCTTATTCTATAATTTTCTGAACCCAATTTCCTCAAGCCGTTTAACCGCTTTAAACACGCTTGCGTTTTCATCTGGACAACTGTTGCCATATCATCCCCTGCTTTCACCTTTTAAATACTTAAAGGCAGAAAAAAAATCAATATTATTCCACAAAATAGGCAACAGCTGCAGCACCAGGTCCTGCATGAGTTCCAATCACTGCACCCACTTCAACTTCCGCATCATAGCGAACATCACCCATCAAACCAATCAATCGTTTCAGATTATCTGCATGTGCTGTATAACCACAGACAAGTGCTTTACTGAAATCAATTTTTTCTGATTTGATGTGTTCTGCCATTTTACGCAAAGCCATCTTCATTCCTCTTGATTTTGCACAAGAAACAATACGTCCTTCTTTATTGAAGGTAATCATGGGTTTAATGTCCACCAATGTTCCTAAAAGTCCTTCTGTCTTGGATACACGTCCACCTTTGATCAGGTTTTTTAATGTATCAATCGTTGCGTAAAGACGTGTCTTTTCGACATTCTCTTTGGCTTTTACCAGAATATTTTCAAAGATTTCACCTTTTTGAATCATCTTTAAAATTTCTAGAGCCTGAATCTGCACACCAATCGCTGCACTTTTTGTATCAATGATTTCAATCACTGCATCTTCACACATCTGTTTGGCAATCATGGCACTTTGATAACACCCGCTCAGTGCTGAAGTCACTGTCAATACAATCATCTGATGTCCTTCTTTAGCCAGCTTTTCAAACACTTCAAAATACTGCTGAGGACTTGGCTGAGAAGTTTTTGGCAGTTCTTCTGATGCTTCCATCATTTCATAAAATTCTTTTTTACTCATATCAATGTTTTCTGTGTAGACTTTCTGACCAAAAGCTACAGACAATGGAATCATTTCAATGTCATGTTTCTGACAGTATTCCAATGTTAAATCACAATTTGAATCTAAAACCAATTTAATCACATATATCACCGATAACTATCTTATCGGTTTTCCATAACCCTATCAACCAATCTCGTGTGAAATGATTTTCACATAAAAAGTCCTCTTCAACAAGAGGACTTTATGTTATTCACCACTGATAGACAATGATTTAAACAGAATGGATGGAGCTGATGCTGAAGAGAGCTGATCTTCCAGATCACTGCCGATCGCCTCAACATCTTTCATCATTTCCAGGAAATTGCCTGCTACTGTAATCAGATTCACAGGACGTACAACCTTGCCGTTTTCAACAACATATCCTGCTGCCTGCAGTGAGAAATCGGTTGTGATGGAATTCAGACCTGCATGAAGACCATTCAATGAATCAATCACCAGACCATCACCCATCTTTTCCAGCAGTTCATCATAAGATGTTTCAGATGGAACGATGTAGAAATTTGTTGGACTGATGGAAACCTGACCTGCATAACCTGCCTTGAATCCGTTGCCAGTTGATACTGTGTTCATCTGAGCTGCTGATTTCTGGTTGTGAAGGAACATCTTCAGTACACCATTTTCAACAATTGTCTTCGTGTAGGATGCTACACCCTCATCATCAAAAGATGTTGAGTTGATGCCATCTTTCTTTAAAGGATCATCCAGAATCGTAATCTTTTCATCAAAAATCTGCGTATCCAGCTTATTGGCGAGCTTGCTGATGCCTTTGTAGACCATTTCACCATTAAACAGACCGGTCAGTGCTCCCAACAGATCACTCATGGCACTGTTTTTCAGAATGACTTTGTATGATCCTGATTTGACCTGTTTTGCGTTAAGTTTGCCGACAACTTCATCTTTGATCTTTTCTACGAATTCATCCACATTTACATCACTTAATGAATGCATGACTTTGAAGTCCATACCATTCTTGTTGTCACCATTTTCACTGGCTAATGCCATTGTATAGAACACAGTGTAGGATTCTTTCTTTGAAACATCCAGACCCAGTGAATTCATGATGGCTGTATCGACTGTCACTGTCTGCATTGCAGTTGTCATAACCTGAACAATACGAGGATCAGATGCTGCAAGCTTCGCTTCGACTTCTTTCATGAAATCAATCTTAGCACTCATGGCTGTTTCTGTGAGCTGGTTTGGTGTGTTGTGAAGTTCCGGATAGCTTTCAGAGCCTTCAAAAATCTTTGATGCATCTTCTACTTCCAGTGCAGATGCATTTTCTTTAATCAACTGAAGAATCAGCGGAATGTTTTCATCACTGTCTTCTTCCATGAAGCAGTATCCCATTTTACCGTTATAAATACCGCGAATCGCAATACCACCGCTTTGTGCGATGGTCAGCCCATCAACCTTCTGACCAAATACACGAATGCTTTCTTCTTCAGACATGTGCTGATACACTTCAACTGGATCAATTCCTGCCAGTTTTGCCTGTTCAATCAACTTTTTGAAATTCATAGTTAATTTCTACCTCCTACGATCATGGAGCTGACACGGATTGCCGGCTGGCCTACATCTGTAGGGATTGAGCCGCTGCTTGATCCGCACATTCCCTGTGCACGCTTCAGGTTTGTACCTACCATATCAATTTTCAACAGTGTATCTCCACCGTTGCCAATCAAAGAAGCTCCTTTTACTGGCTTGACGATTTTGCCATTTTCCACCAGATAGCCTTCCTGTACGGCAAAGTTGAAGTCACCTGTACTTGGGTTGACACTTCCACCTGACATGCTCTTGCAGTACAGACCATATTCCATAGAAGCAATCATATCTTCAAGAGAATCTTCCCCATTGAGAATGAATGTGTTGGTCATACGAGATGTTGTGACATACTTGTAAGACTGTCTTCTGCTGCTGGAAGTTGAAGGCATGTTCATGCGGCGACCATTGAGGGTATCCACCATGTATCCTTTCAGAATACCATTTTCAATCAACAGATTGCGCTTTGTGAAGTTGCCTTCATCATCAATGTTGGCAGAACCCCATGCATTTGTGATAGTACCATCATCGACTGCAGATACTTTAGAGCCTGCAATCTGCTGTCCCAGCTTGCCTGCAAAAACAGACTGTCCCTTTGCCACTGAACTTGCTTCAAGAGAATGTCCGCAAGCCTCATGAAAAATAACACCGCCAAAGCCATTATCAATGACCACAGGCATTGTTCCACTTGGACACAGATCAGCTGTGAGCAGTGTCTTGGCAATGCGTGCTGCTTCTTTTCCTGCTTCATATGGATTGATTTCATCATAGAATTCAAAGCCTTTTGCAGCTCCTGGACCATAGAATCCAGTTTCCATTTCTTCACCATCCATCGCAATGGCAGTTGTTGAAAGACGTGTACGGATACGTGTATCACGAATCAGTTTACCATTTGTATTGGAAATCGTTACTTCCTGTTTTTCATCCAGATAAGATACCATCACCTTCTTGATGATTTCATCGTATTCCTGAGCACCTTTGGACGCCAGTTTAGCGACTTCAATTTTCTTATCCATATCAACTGTTGTTGGATCAATCAGAATTGGATGCTGATTTTCATAGACCACTTCTTCCAGCTCAAACTGAATGTCTTTCTTTTCTTCATTATAAGATCCTGCCAGATTCTTGGCCATTTTTCTTAAATTGTCCATGGATGTGTCATTTGAGAAGGCATAGACAGATTCAGTCCCATGATAAATACGAATCCCTACACCAAAAATCACACCGCTGTTTGCCTTTTCCACTTCACCATTGAGCAGATTGACAGTATGCGATACTTTCTTCTCTTCAAAGATTTCTGCGAAATCCCCGCCTGTTTCAACACACAGATCCAGGATTTCTTTCAACTGATGTTTTTCTAACATATGTTTCACCTCTGTTTTTAATTGTATCACTTGTGAAACTCATAGAAAAGAAAAAGATGCCTTGCGGCATCTTCTCTTATTCATCGAATGAATCGTTTTCGTCGTCGTACGAA
>JAZRUQ010000136.1:0-6763 GCA_045652605.1 Erysipelotrichaceae bacterium | reverse complement strand
GATGAAACATAATACACCAGGTAAGGCTGTGCAGTATGACTTGATCGACTATGGTGATTACTTCATCATCAAAGCGACAGTAGAAGTGAACGATGAGCCTGTTGAATTCAATCGTGATACAGGAGCGGTAGGTATCGATATCAATGTGGATCATATTGCATTGTGTGAAACAGACAGAAGTGGAAACTGTATACTGTTCAAAACGATTCCAATGAGTCTTATCAACAAAAACAGGAATCAAAGAAAACATATCATCAGAAACACTGCAAAAGAAGCAGTACTAGAATCAGTGAGAAGCAACAAGCCATTCATCCTTGAAAGTCTGGATTTCACTCAAAAAAAGATGAACATGAGATACCATAGGAAAGCATATAACAGAATACTTTCAGAGTTTGCGTACAAAGAGATCACTGAAACGATCAAAAGCAGATGCAGAAAAGAGAAAGTGGCATATAAAGAAATCGATCCAGCTTATACCAGCAGGATCGCAAAAGAAAAATACATGAAGCCAATGGGGTGCAGTATCCATATGGCAGCATCTTATGTGATAGCGCGCAGAGGGTGCGGATACACAGATACGATTTAACACACAACCAAAGAAATCATTTCAACCTGTACTGGATTCTATTCACTGGAAGATGGATAGTTTTGAGGCAGGATGAACTTGGAATGATTTCTTATCGATACGATTCTTACAGAAAAGATGTTTCGATAAAGGCTTATGAGTAGGAAGCGGACTCTCTGTAAGATACTGAACTGGCAAGATACAGTTCAGGTCATAGTTTGAACTATGATAAAAAATGAAGAATTAAGAAATTAATTCGTCACTATCTTGTTCTGGTCAATTTTAATGAGCTTTTAATGCGAATCTGATACAATAAGCACAAGGAGATTTAAATTATGAAACTTGTATCATGGAATGTGAATGGCTTAAGAGCTGTTTTAAATAAAGGATTTATGGATTTTTTCAATGAAATGGATGCAGATGTGGTCTGCCTTCAGGAAACGAAAATGCAGCCAGGTCAGGTAGAATTGGATATGCCTGGGTATTATCAGTATTTCCACTCAGGTGAAAGAAAAGGCTATTCTTCTACTGCTGTGTTTACGAAGAAAGAGCCTTTGAGTATTGCGTATGATTTTGTAAATGAACTTGATCATCCAAAAGAAGGTCGTGTGATGACTCTGGAGTTTGAAGACTATTATCTGGTTAATGCTTATGTGCCAAATTCAAAGGAAAAACTGGCAAGGTTGGATTATCGTATGTTTTTTGAGGATGAATTGAGAAATCATCTTTTAAAATTGAACGAAAAGAAACCGGTTGTATATTGTGGCGATCTCAATGTTGCCAAAGAAGAAATCGACTTAAAGAATCCGCAATCCAATCATTTTAATCCGGGATTTTCTGATGAAGAACGTCAGAAAATGCGTGATCTTTTGGCGTCAGGATTTGTGGATACATTCAGAACGCTTTATCCTGCCAAGGCAGAATATTCCTGGTGGAGTTATCGATTCAATGCACGCATGAAGAACATAGGCTGGAGAATTGATTACTTTATTGTTTCGGAACGTTTGATGCAGCATGTGACAGATTCAAAGATTTTAGGTGAAGTGATGGGTTCTGACCATTGTCCGGTTGTGCTTGAAATGAATCTGTAAAAGGTCTAAACTAGTTCTATAAGGTGGTAATTTTATGAATGTAAATGAAAGAGTACTTGCGTACAAAAATGAAATGATTGAAACACTGACAAAACTGGTCAGTTATAATTCTGTGCTGGATACTTCAGATTCTGCATATCCATTTGGTAAGGCAAATGCAGATTGTCTGAATGCAGCGCTTGAAATCTGTGCAGCCAATGGCATGAAAACTGTGAATCTGGACAATTATATTGGGTATGGTGAACTAGGTGAAGGTGATCAGCTGATTGGTGTTATTGGACATCTGGACATTGTGCCTGCAGGTGAAGGTTGGGATACAGATCCATTTGTGCTGACTGAAAAAGATGGCAAGTTGTATGGCCGTGGTTCTTCAGATGACAAGGGATGTGTTGTTGCTGCACTTTATGCACTGAAGATTCTTCAGGATATGAATGTACCAATGAACAAGCGTATTCGTCTGATTCTGGGAAGCAATGAAGAAACAGGTTCAAAGTGTCTGGCTTATTATGTGAAAAAAGAAGGTCATGTAGATTATGGCTTTACACCGGATGCAAACTTTCCTGGTACTTTTGGTGAAAAGGGAATGGTTGCGGCTACATTCAGTGCTCCATCAACTAAAATTCTTGAAATAAGCGGAGGGGCTGCATCCAATGTGGTGTGCAATCATGTGAGTGTAAAACTGGCAAAGAACTGCTGCAGAATGGATGCTGTTGAGGCAGTGCTCAAATCAAATGAAATCAAGTATACACTGGATTTATATGAAGAATATGATGAACTGCATGTCTATGGTGTTGCAGCTCATGCATCAACACCTGAATTTGGAGTGAATGCGATCAGTCATCTGATGAATGCTTTGTATGAGGCAGAAATCAATGATGACTTTGTAACGGCTTATCATGATATGATTGGTTTAAGTTACAATGGTGATGGCTGCAATGTTCATTTAAGCGATGATTATGGCGAGTTGACATTGAATGTAGGCGTTATTTACAAACAGGAAGATAAAGTAACTGCGACAATCGATATTCGATTCCCAGTGACTTTAAATGCATCTTTGGTAAGTGCTCCTATGACTGCAGCATTTGCCAAGTCAACAGCAGAACTGAACATTCATGGAACTCATGAACCGCTCTTCTTGCCTCTGGATTCTGATCTGGTGCGTGCTCTGGTATCTGCATATCAGACAGTAACAGGTGATACTGAAACTCAGCCTATGACAATGGGAGGCGGTACTTATGCCAAGGGTATCAACAACACAATCGCATTTGGCGGTGGATTCCCGAATGCTGAAAACTGCCATATGCATGATGCCAATGAGTTCATTGTGATTGAAGATCTTCTGAAACAGACAGAAGTCTATGTTCAGGCTATTCTCAATATTCTGGCTTTATAATTATTTTAAGAACTGAAAATATTTTCAGTTCTTTTTTTTGAGGTTTTTCCTTTTTTTGGTGAATAACATAAGTGAGAGGAGAAATGAAAATGAAAAGAATATGTTGTTTTATGGTGATCTTATGTTTTTTTGCCTTAGGGATGAATGTGTATGCAGAAGAAATTCATACTGAACTGTCAACGCCAGATGAATTCGGTCAATGGAGTCAATCGGACAGTACTACATACAGTACACTGACATTTGTCAGAAGAACAGGAATTGTAGGAGGGGTAGATAAGATCACTTATTTTTCATTGATGGAAATTGATGGAACATTGGTCTATTGCATTGAACCTCATATTTATGCAGGAACAGGTCAGAACTATGAAATTGATTGGGGAATCCTGGATGAGTACACGAAACAAAGACTGTTTACTATTACCAATGTGGGCTATGGACGATACGGTCACAATGAAGATCGCTGGTTTGTGGCCACACAGCTGGTGATATGGCGTGCTTTAGGATATAACCAGTATTATGCTCAGACAATGGATGGAGCTTATTGGGATCTTAGTGCAGAAATGGCGGAAATCGAACAGATGGCTAACTCATTTGGGAACACTGCCAGTTTTTCTGGTCAGACACTGATACTGGATTTGAATGAACCCTGCACAGTAAAAGATAGCCGAGGGATTTTATCTCAGTTTCATGTTCAGTCTGTTAAAGGGGTTGATGTTGTTCAGGCTGGGAATGAAATGACAGTTACGATTGTGAATCGCGATTATCAGAAATCACTTTCTGGCTCAAAGGGAATCACAACGGGAGGACTTGTTTATGTGCATCCTGGAAAACAGACAGTGTATATGGTTCATCGCAGTGAAGAACCGATTTCTTATCAATTGAAACTGAACTTGAATACTGTCAATCTGCGTTTGTTGAAACAGGATCCTTATGGAAATATTGCATCAAAGACACATCATTTTAAGCTGTATGACGAAAATGGAAATGTTGTGCTTGATGATATCGTGATAGAAAATGGTGTTGCGGATATCAATGGATATCTGACAAAGGGGACATATGTTCTAAAGGAAATATCCACGATGTATCCTTATGTTCTTTCTTCAGCTGAACAGAGGATTGAATTATCTGAAAAAAATCAGGAAGTCATCGTTGTGAATGAGTTGGCGAAAATTGATCTTCATCTGATAAAAAAAGATGCAGAAACACAGGAACTGCTGGATGGAGCAGTGTTTTCAGTCAGTACAAAAGATGATGAAGGAAACTGGATCCCATGGCAAGAAGGAAAGACAGGTGGAAAGTATCTCCAGGTTGATGAAAATCTGGCTGGAGCTGCAGTAAAACTGATGTCCAATGAAAACACAGTCTGTATAGGAGAGTTTGTAGTGGATGCTCAGGGGCATATTGAAATGAATAACTGCAATTTGGATGATGTCGTTGTCATGGATAATGAAGATAATTTGATTCCTTTTGTCTCTGTTGATCATACAGGCACAGTTGTAGTGGAGTCCGTTGAATATGGGCAGCAGCTTCAGATTTGTGAAACGATGCCTCCTGAAGGTTATCTGGTTGGCGAAGATGCCTGTCGCGTGATTGTAGTAGATAATGAAAGTCTGATTCAGGAAGAAGTGTTTTACAATGAAAAAAGACGTTTGAATGTACAATTGATGAAATGTGATCGCACAGACAATCGTTTGTTGCTGAATGATGCATATTTTATGATTGAAAATCTGAATACTGGGAAGCTGTACAATACAATGAGTGGTCGTCTAGTGATTGAAACGGAGCAGCCATATTCCCTGTTTCAGGTTTATCGTGATGTTGAGTGCATGGATCTGATTTTTGAAGAAATCAGTGATGAATCAGGTCAATGGATTGGCATTGTTGATGAAAATGAGGTTTACGTCAGACTAAAGAATCAGAATGAAATTCAGCATCATTTCATTGAAGAAGGGGCTGTCTTTGTTGAAGATGTAACTTATGGAGATGTATTACGCGTTTGTGAAGTCATTGCACCAAGTGGATATCACAGAAATGAAGAATGTCAGATGATTGAAGTGAAATCACAGGATGATCTGCTTCAGGTCTGGATTGAAAATGAAAGGATCAAAGTTTATGATGAAGTTCCTACGATGGGTGTTGATTAGTCTTCTATGTTCATCTTGTATGCTTGAACCACAGCTGATTGCGAATGAACAAGAGACAGTACAGGATGAGATGATCATAGAGATTGTGAATGAATCTGTTGAAATAGAGAAAGACTATATCGAAATTGAAGGAGTATTAAAAGAATCCTTTGTGCAGGGTCAGGATAATCAATGGTATGTTTATCATGATGTTGACGGGAATAAGACAACCGCAGGACCTAATTTTATGGATTATCGATGCACACTGGATAGTGATAATTTAATTCTTTATGGCCATTCCAGTCGTACATCACAGATTCTCTTTACACCTTTAATGCAGTATCTGGATGAAGAGTTTGCAAGAAGTCATCGTGAGATTGTGCTTCATTTTAATGATGAAACAAGGGTGTATCAACTGTTTAGTGTATTTCTGTTTTCTGTAAGACAGGCTTCTGACAATGATTGGATGCAGACTGATTTTCAAAAAGAGTTCCTTTTTCGGCAGGCTTTGTCTCGTTTGAAAAAAAGATCTTTATATGCATTTGAAGAATGTGACGTGAATCAATTGTTGACACTGGTAACATGCAATACACAAAATCATGATGAACGTCTGATTGTAATGGCATCAAGAAACAGGCAATGATATAATTGAGAAAATGAATTGAGGCGAATCTATATGAATAAACTGGAACAGGCACGTGCAATCATCAATGAAGTTGACCATGATATGGCAGCGCTTTGGGAAAAAAGAATGCAGGCTGTAAAAATGGTGGTTGAATACAAAATGGAACATCAGCTTCCAGTATTTGATGGTGCACGTGAAAAAGAAGTAATCGAAAGAAATTCATCATTGATTCAGGATGAACAACTGAAATGTTATTATGTGGAAATGCTTCAGATGATGATGGAAATTTCAAAGAAATACCAGAGGGAAATCATGGAAAGATAAATTATTCCTATGGTATAATGAGCTGGGAAGGCTGTGAAAAAATGAATAAACAGGCACATGTAGCGATACGTGTTAATCCGAATCTGAAAAAACGATGCGAAGAAGTATTTTATCGGCTGGGGATGAACACCAATGCAGGAATTAAGCTTTTCCTTTCTCAGATGACACTTTATCAATGTCTTCCATTTGAATTGACATTGGATGAATGCACTCAGGATGTGTTCAGTGATGAGAAGGCTGTTTCACTTGTGTTCAATGTGGATGCAGATGTGAAAAGAAAGTGCAGTGAACTGGCAGCAGCTGCGGGATTGAATCTGTCATTGGTAATTAAATTGTATATGGTACAGGTCGTGGATAAGAATGGGATTCCATTTCCTGTGATATCAAATGAAAGGGTCTGAGAAATTCTCAGACCCTATTTTGTGAATTGCATGTTGTAAAGAGACGCGTATGTACCATTCAATTTTAGAAGTTCAGTGTGTGAACCTGTTTCAACGATACCTTCTTCTGATAAGACGACAATACGCTCTGCATTGCGAATTGTGCTTAAACGGTGCGCAATAACGAATGTTGTACGGTTTTTTGCCAGAGATTCCAATGAATCCTGTACAATCTTTTCTGATTCGTTGTCCAAAGCTGAAG
>JAZRUQ010000135.1:0-2364 GCA_045652605.1 Erysipelotrichaceae bacterium | reverse complement strand
ACCATTAGTCGTTGGTTTATACTTTTTAATAGCCATTTTGGAATTTCCTCCTTACGCAAACTTGTCCGGGAATAGCGTATCTTCTCCCGATAAAATATTTTCTCTTTGAATTAGTCTTCGAAGAGTTTGATTTCCTGACCAGCAGGAAGCTTAACGATTGCCTTTCTCACTGCGCTTGTCTTACCAACGTAGCGGCCCATTCTCTTAGTCTTTGGACGGCAATTCATGATGTTGACTGCTTCTACCTTTACATTGAAGATTTCTTCAACTGCCTGGCGAACGTTAGTCTTGTTTGCACCTTTCGCAACTTCGAAAGTGATTTTGTTTTCAGCATCCATCAGCTGCATTGACTTTTCAGTGATAATAGGACGGATGATGATGTCTCTAGCGTTACTCATTATGCCCATACCTCCCCAGCTTTAACTGCAGCTGCTTCAGTGAATACGATCTTATCAGCATTTACGATATCGAATGTGTTCAGACCATCAACTGTCAGCATCATTGCATTTGGAATGTTTCTCATTGACAGGAATGCATTGTCGAAATCTTCTTCAACATCAACAACGAACAGTGTCTTTGTTTCCAGTTCAAATGCGTTCATAACTTTGACAAATTCCTTTGTCTTGATTGCGTCGAACTTAACGTTTTCAACAACAACCAGGTTTGCTACTGCCAGCTTTTCTGACAGAGCAGATCTCAGAGCCAGACGACGTACCTTGCGGTTCAGCTTGTAGCTGTAGTTGCGTGGTTTAGGACCGAATGCGATTCCTCCACCAACCCACTGAGTTGCACGTGTAGAACCCTGACGAGCACGACCAGTGCCCTTCTGACGCCAAGGCTTCTTACCGCCACCGCTTACTTCAGCGCGTGTCTTTGTAGAATGTGTTCCCTGACGAAGGCTTGCCTGCTGCATCACAACAGCATCGTACATAGCCTGCTGATTAGGAGTAATTCCAAATACTTCATCAGCCAGTTCAATAGTTTTTACTTCCTTGGCTTCCAAGTTGTATACTTTTACTGTAGACATTACTTAGCCTCCTCACTCACTGCATAAGAAATCAGTTCTTTTGCAGGAACGCTCTTAACGCGTTTTACTGTAGTCTTGATTTCAACCAGACCACGTCTTGGTCCTGGAACATTACCCTTGATCAGCATGTAGTTGTTTTCTACATCAACCTTGATAACTTCCAGATTCTGATTTGTAGTTGTGAAGCAACCGTGCTGACCAGCCATCATTGTACCCTTTTCGATACGTCCGTTGTTACGACCAGTAGTTGCCAGAGAACCAATGTGTCTAATGTTCTTAGATCCACCGTGGCTCTTAGGTCCCAGTGTTGCGTTGTTTCTTACGATTGTTCCGCTGTAACCATGACCCTTGCTGACACCAGTAACGTCAACGATTTCACCAGCGGAAAAGAGATCTGCTTTCACTTCTGCACCGATTTCCAGAGCCATCAGTTCTTCTGACTTGAATTCTCTTACAAAACGCTTTGCAGCAGTGTTAGCTTTTGAAGCATGTCCCTTCTGAGCCTTGTTTGCAGCCTTATCGCTCAAATCTTCCAGACCCAGCTGTACAGCTTCGTAGCCGTCAATTTCGTTTGTCTTCTTCTGCAGGACAACATTTGGCTTTACTTCAACGACAGTTACTGGAATCAGTGTGCCATCTACTGTGAAGACCTGTGTCATGCCAAGCTTTCTTCCTAAGATTCCTTTCATGATGTTTTACCTCCACCAATTACAATTTGATTTCGATATCGACGCCACTAGGCAGTTCAAGACGGCTCAGGCTGTCAATTGTTTCGCTAGTAGGACCTACGATTTCGATTAATCTCTTATGTGTACGAATTTCGAACTGTTCACGAGAATCTTTGTACTTGTGAACCGCACGCAGAATTGTTACCACCTGTTTTTCAGTTGGCAGTGGAACTGGACCAACAATTTTCTTTGCACCATGAGAAGTTGCTGCTGCAACGATCTTTTCACTTGCCTGATCAAGTGATCTGCTCTCATATGCCTTTAAGCGAATTTTAACGCTATTCTTTGCCATGAAATCTTCCTCCTTCATTTCATCTCTGTTCATAACAGATCCGCTCAGTGGAAATTACCTGGATTTTTCACACGTTGTGACAACGTCTCTTGGTGTGCCAGCAACCTCCCACTTCCACGCGAATGCTTAGTTAGTATAGCACTGCAACACCCTTATTGCAAGCACTTTTTTCATTATTTTTTAACTTTTTTATTTTATTAAATTTCCCCTTAAAATAAGGCTTTTTTGACACTTTTAGGGCTCTTTTTTTGCGCTTTTTACACCCTCATTTTATGAAAGCGCTATCTTTTTTCACAGTCCTTTCACACAAGGAAAAA
>JAZRUQ010000134.1:0-2244 GCA_045652605.1 Erysipelotrichaceae bacterium | reverse complement strand
ACAAAATGTGGACTGATTACCAATTGAAGTGAAAGCGAATTCATTGTATAATACAACTACGAAAAGAAAGAGGATAAAAAAATGAAAATCGTATTAATGTCTCATTTCAACCTGGCTGAAGGTCTTAAGAGCACTTTGGCTTACTTCAATCCATATGCAGCTGAACAGATTACTGCAATCAGCGCTTACGTAAACGACTGCGATCCAAAGGTAGAATTTGAAAAAGTTCTGGCTGAAGTTGGCGAAGACGAACTGCTGTTGGTTTTCACTGATATCATGGGTGGTAGCGTTAACCAGCTGACTATTCCTTACCTGACTAGACCTAACTTCTATGTGTTCGCAGGTATGAACCTGGGTATGCTGCTGCAGGCTACTTGCCTGATGGGCGATGAAACTCCTGAAGACATCAAGGCTCTGGCTAATGTTGGTAAGGAAGCTGTTGTATGCATGAACGACTACAAGTTCGAAGCATACGATGACGAAGACGAATAAGAAATCATTATTCATTTTATGAGCGAAGATGTATGTCTTCGCTCTTTTCTTTTTCCTTCTGTTAAAATATCCACGAAGGACAAAAGATGAACATAATTTCAGTAAATGTCATTGAAACTGGATATTATCTTATTTGCGGGAATTGTCACTTTTTTAATGTTACAGAACACACGCAAGAAGTGCTGAGAAAGGGTTATGAGTACAGGAGTAACTTCTAAGATGCAGGTTTCGCAAGAGCAGACCAGATCATAATGAAACGATATAAAAAAGATGGCTATCAGAAAGTTCGCAACTATCTTGCAAACTCAATATAGAAAACAAAGGTATAGATATGGTATGATAAAAAAGACAGAAAAAGCTTTCTTATAAGATATGTTGGGGAGTTTTTCTTAGGAAAGAAAGGAAAAATAATATGAAAATGATTGAAAGGGTATTAAAACTATTTCTCTGCTTTTTGTTGAGTGTAGTGATGCTGCATCCATCTGTTACTCAGGTGACTGCAGAATCGACATTTGACAGTGGATTGCTGAAGAATGGTACTTTTGTTGATGCGAATGCAGACGGTAAAGCGGATGACTGGTCGTATTATAAAGGTTCTGTGACTGAAGCACCATCATCAATTGGGAATGACGGGTTGACCATTACTGCAGACAGCAGCAGTGGAGCACAGCGTCTGACCGTGCATCAGACCGTAACAGGTTTGACAGTAGGAAACACTTATCGTCTGACAGGTGAATACAATGTGATCAGTACAGGAAGTGGATCACTGGAGATTCGCCATGACAATGGAAGTGATACTGCTACAAAGAGAATTGCTTACCATACAAGCAAGACAAATGGTGTACAGCAGATTGATAAGGAGATTGTAGCAACCAGCACATCGATGAAGATTGAAATCGTTGTCAGTCAGGGTGCTACACTAACAACAACAGTGAATAAATTGAAACTGGTTGAAGTGGTAGCGGAGCCAGAACCAACTCCAACTCCAACACCGGTGCCGACACCAACCCCAACACCAGTGCCAACATTTGACAGTGGTCTTTTAGGAAATGGTGGATTTGCCTATGAAACAGGAGCAGCAACAGCAACTGGATGGCAGTATTGGACATCAAATACAACAGTTTTGCCAGCAATTGAGCAGATCGAAAACGGACTGAAGATTACATCAGCGGGAACTAATGCTCAGGGAACACAGGAAAGAGTAACTGTGCAAAGAAATACAGATACCCTGGAAATTGGGAAAACATATGTAATCTCAGGCGCTTATCAGGTAGAAAACTGCACATCAGGAAAGTTCTCTATTGATGTAAATGGACTGGTTACACCAGTGAGCCTGCAGACAAACTCAAATGGATGGAAAACATTCGAAGCAGAGTTTACTGCAACAAGCACAACACATCAGGTACGTATAATGACAAGTGCAGGTGCAAAGATGACAGCATCTGTAAAAGAGTTGAAAGTAGTGCTGAAGCCAACCCCAACCCCTACACCAACTCCAATCCCTACACCAACTCCAGTGCCGACATTTGACAGTGGGCTTTTAGGTAATGGCGGATTTGCCTACGAATCAGGAGCAGCAACAGCAACTGGATGGCAGTACTGGACAAATGTTGCTCTACCAGCAATTGAGCAGATTGGAAACGGACTGAAGATTACATCAGTGGGAACTAATGCTCAGGGAACACAGGAAAGAGTAACTGTGCAAAGAAATACAGATACCCTGGAAATTGGGAAAACATATGTAATCTCAGG
>JAZRUQ010000133.1:0-5489 GCA_045652605.1 Erysipelotrichaceae bacterium | reverse complement strand
CATGGCTACGATCCGACTTCCTCGATCCTTCTTAAAAATCATGATGTTTATGATTGTACCTATGATGTATTTTCTCAGGTATAAAGAAGATCTTCCTAAAATCAGACAGCTCTTTCATCCAAAGAAAAAAGACTTGCTTACGGCATTAGGACTTGGAGCTGGTGTGTATATCATTATTCTTGCAGCTTACTTCATCTTTAGAAATTTGATTGATTTAAATACAATCAAGAATGCTTTGCTGGAAAATGTTGGTGTCAGCGCAGAGAATTTCTTGTTTGTTGCATTGTATATCTCTTTTGTGAATTCACTTTTGGAAGAGTTTTTCTTTCGAGGGTATGCATTTATTCTACTGAAAAATGAAGTAAAGCCATTAACAGCTTATCTGCTCAGTGCTTTTCTGTTTGCCTTTTATCATGTTGGCATGACCTTAACCTGGTTTCATCCTGTGATTTATGTGCTGGCGATGATAGGATTAGTTGCAGGAGGCCTTATCTTTAATGCATTGAATGACAGATATGGTCACATCTATCCATCATGGCTGGTGCATATGTGTGCTAATTTTGCGATTAATACGATTGGATGTATTTTATTTGGAATCATTTAAAGAAAAGACAGAGAATTTCTCTGTCTTTGTTATTCTAAATTGATGATTTCATCAGCGATATTAGATGCAAAAGATTCATCATGAGTGACGATCAGAATGCCCATGTCTTTTTTGGAAAGGTTTTTTATCAGTTCTGCGACTTTCTGGGCAGATTCTGCATCCAATGCAGACGTAGGTTCATCAAAACAGAGAATTTCAGGGTCCAGCATACAGGCTCTGACAATGGCAGCACGTTGTTTCTGACCTCCAGAAAGAGTAGCAGGATAGCGATCTTTTTCATCAAGGATCTGCATCTCATCCAGCAGTTTTTCAGCTTTTGCGATGGCCTCTTCTTTATTCATGAGTTTATGATATACAGGTGCATTGATACAGTTTTCAAGAATGGTCCAATGAGGAAACAGATGATAATTCTGAAAGACCAGACCTACTGATTTCTGGAAGGCAGGATCTTTTTTTGGTGAGGGACAAGTTTCTTGTTTCCTAACTGAATAAATCCTTTATCAATGGTTTCCAGCTGATTCAGACATCTTAACAATGTGGTTTTGCCTTTTCCTGACTTTCCCATCAGACAGATGATTTCATGATTATCCAGAGTAAAAGAAATGTTCTTAAGAACTTGTTTGTTTCCGAATGATTTGCATACATTGTTGATGATCAGCATAGGGCTACTCCTTCAGGGATACATTCATTTTCTTTTCAATGGTCTTGATTGAAATTTCTGCAATGGTGGTCAGTATCAGATAAATGATGCCGACATAGATGAATGGAATGGCAGTGGCATAGGTATTGACTGCAGCTCTTCCTGCTTTTAAGAGTTCTGATGCACCCAGTACAGTAATCAAACTGGTATCTTTAATGAGACTAAGAACTTCATTACCAATGGATGGCAGACAGGATTGAAATGCCTGAGGCAAAATGATACGTAGGAAAGCAGCAGATTTTGAGTATCCCAATACCTGGCTGGCCTCAAATTGTCCAACATCCACAGACTGAATGCCTCCACGAAGGATTTCCATGTAATAAGCAGTGTAATTCAATATAAAAGCAACATAGATGGATGTTTCTCGATCCAATGTGATGCCCATATAAGGAAGTCCAAAGAAGATGAACATCATCTGAAGCAGCAGCGGTGTACCTCTTTCAATTAAGACAAAGAGTCTGAAAAAGGCATTGAGGGGGTGTATGTTTAACGTTTGAATGCTGGCAAGAAGAATAGAGAATGGCAATGAAAGACATAACGTTACCGCAAAGACACGAAGTGTAACCAATGTCCCTTCAAAAAAGGGAATCATCAATTGTTCAATCAGCATTATTCAGCAAACCATTTCTTGTACAGTTCGTTGTAAGATCCATCCTTCATGCATTCTTCAAGGGCTGTGTTGAGCTGATTCAAAAGTTCAGTGTCGCTCTTGCGTACACCAATACCGTATTCTTCTTCACCGAAGTTATCTTCCAGTACACGGTATTTTTCAGCTCCTCTTTGTTTCATGACATAACGGGCAAGAACTTCATCGCAGACGATGGCATCAGATCTTCCAGCTTCCAGGTCCATGAAACAGTCAATGTTGGTATCAAATTCAACTGGTTTTCCCTCTTTGAGTGCTGCTGCAAGAACTTCTTCTTTCAATACAGCTTCCAGTGCACTGGATTCTTTCTGTACAGATAATGTTTTACCAGCTAAATCTGCTTTTGATGTGATGGTTGAATCTGCAGATACAATAATGATTTGTCGATTTTCAAGATAAGGGGTTGTGAAATTGACCTGTTCCTTGCGTTTATCTGTGATTGTGTATCCGTTCCAGATCAGATCAATGTTTTTTGAATTAAGTTCAGTTTCTTTCATTGCCCAGTCGATTGGCAGAAATTCAATTTCAATGTCAATCTTTTCGGCAATCAGGTTGGCAAGATCGATGTCAAAGCCGACAAGTTCGTTGTTTTCATCACGGAAACCCATCGGCGCAAAGGTGTCATCAACGCCGATGATGAGTTGTTCAGACTTGTCTGAAGGGTTGGCTGCACAGCCTGCAAGCAGGAAGCACAATGTAAGAATAGCTAAGAATCGTTTTTTCATAAGAGTTCCTCTCTTTCAATGGTGATATAAATCCAGCAATGAAAGTAAGGACCACGTTGTTTTCTGGCCAATAAAACAAAAACTCCCGCCCTATAAGGACGAGAGTACTCTTTCGTGGTTCCACCTTAATTCACCAGTACCTCACGATACTGATCTCTTCGGGTACTAACATACCCTAGTCCTGTAACGGGGACATCCGGTTCAACCTACTGTTGCTTCAGCGAACTGCTCCAAGAGGTGTTTCAATGCAGCCTTCACTTCCCTTTTCACCAGACAGGGACTCTCTACGCATCTTTCTGCATCTACTCTTCTTTTCTTTGCATTTATATCAACACCTACAACATACACCTGTTAATGAAAGCTGTCAATACTTTTTCTGAAAGAGCTTACATCTTTTTTTGAGGGAGACTGTCTCTTAGAAAATCAAACAGATGATGAATATCTGTGTATGAATTCAAAAGTGTTGTGTATGTTTCATTACCAATCTTTCCAATGCATTCTGTTTCAGTGAATGTCCAGTTGAATTTTATGTTGTCATAAAAACTGGACAGATTTAACTTAACAGGAATATTATTTTCCCATGTTAATGTGATAGATATCTGTTTCAGACCCCAGAAGCGGAAGACTTCTTTCATATACAGAGTTGTATAGAAAGATAGAACATCATCAAACAGTGTAAAGATTTCCTTGTTTTTAAGATATTTTTTAACTTTTATTTTTGTAAACATAAAATGCTCCTAACGATAGACCTGAATCTGTGAAAGATGATTCAATACTGCTTTCAATGATGCAGACATCCATTTATCACGATGTACAACAATCTGTTTCCACACATCAATCTGAAATTCAGGAACATCCAGGTAACAGATAGTCCCCTTTTCAAGGAATGGTTTCGTTACGTAGTCAGGTAAAAATGACAGACCTTGGCCTTGTTCAACCAGCTGTGTAATCTGAGAAGGATTGCTGAATTCAAGTACAGGTGTGATTTCCAAGGAGTGCTTGGCAAGCAGTTCATCCATCAGACGACGGTAACTCATTCCTTTTTCTGTCAACATGAAAGGTTCATTCAAAAGTTCTTTCACATCAATGTTCTGCTTATGAGCCAGTGGATGGGAAACAGAACAGATGAAGTGAGCAGGAATCTTTTCTTCAGAAATAATCTGATAGTTGATGTCATACAAGTGATGATCCATGGTGCAGATCAGATCCACTTCATTGTGATCCAGCAGTTTCAGAAGATCTTCTGTACTGGCTGTTGTTACACACAAAGAAAGCTGTGGATAGTTTTGTCTGAAGCATGAGAATTCATCAATAATCAGCATCTGACACAAGGATTCAGCCATACCGATATGCAATGTATCTGCAGGGATTTCTTCTGTTTTTCCTGAATTGGACATTTCATTGCTTAACTGCACAATACGCTGTGCATAGGAAAGAATCTCTTTGCCCTTTTGTGTTAAAGAAACAGTATGTCCAATACGTTCAAAAAGTTGTACCCCTAATTCCTGTTCCAATTGTTTAATCTGAAATGAAATGGTTGGCTGTGAATATCCGAGCTTCTCTGCAGCACGAGTGAAGCTGTTTAATTCAGCTGTATGGATAAAAGTATTCAGGTTTCGTAAGTCCATAAGTGCACCTCATTTGTAATCTTGATAAAAAGAAATAGAATCATTAATGAAGTTAATGATTTACTGGTATTATACTCTGATTTAAGTGTAGATGGAATCAACGATTGACTTTAGGATATGAAATTGACTTGTTTTGTGATACGATGGTAGAGGTATGGAGGTATCTTTATGGGGATTGTCGTTATTGGTGCAGCATTTGTGGATATTAAAGGATTTCCACAGGATATTTATATTCCAAATGGAAGAAATGTAGGTCGTATTGAATACATTCATGGTGGTGTAGCGAGAAATGTCGTAGAAGACATCGCAAACATCGAACTTCGTCCTACTTATGTGGGCATTGTGGATGATACACCTTTAGGAGATGCGGTTGTCACTAAACTGAGAAATCATAAGATCAATACAGATTATGTTCTGACAATTCCTGATGGCATGGGAACATGGCTGGCTGTTTTTGACAACAATGGTGATGTTGCAGGTTCAATATCAAAGCGTCCGAATATGTATCCAATTGTAAAGCTTTTGGAAGAAAAAGGAGATGAAATCATCTCTAATGCAGATTCAGTTGTATTGGAATGTGATTTGCACAAAGAACTTGTCAAGAAAGTCATTGAACTGTGTCAGAAACATCATAAGAAGCTGTTTGCCCTGGTTTCCAACATGTCAATCGCCTGTGAAAGACGTGACCTGTTAAAATATTATGACTGCTTTATCTGCAATCAGCAGGAAGCTGGATTGTTGTTTGCGGATGACTACAGCGATTTTACTCCTGAGCAGATGTGCGAAGTATTGAATGCTAAAGTTCATGCAGCTAAGATTCCTGCCATGGTTGTGACAATGGGTGCACAGGGAGCTGTGTATTCCAATATGAATGGTGATAAAGGAATCTGTCCTGCAAGAAAGGTGCATGTCAAAGATACAACAGGTGCAGGTGATGCATTCTGTGCAGGTGTATCAATCGGTCTTACTTATGGTAAGACAATGCCGGAGGCAATTGAAATCGGATCTTATCTGGCTGCTTCTGTCATCACTTCTTCTGAAAACGTATGTCCAAGATTTATGCCAAAAGAACTTGGTCTTGAAATTGAAGTTCATGATTAGTCATCGCTCAGCGATGACTTTTTTTCTTTATGATGGCAAGTTTAATGAAACCTACATGTACAATATTATGTATATAAATACATTT
>JAZRUQ010000132.1:0-5350 GCA_045652605.1 Erysipelotrichaceae bacterium | reverse complement strand
AATGATCCTCTTAACTTCTGGTATGCATCGATATAGCGAGTTGTGATGTCCTTTTCAGTAACTCCTTCTTCTTTTGCAGTCTTGTTGATTTTATCGTCCACATCTGTAAAGTTAGATGCATAGTGCACAGTATAGCCCTGTGCTTCAAACATTCTTCTTAATGTATCAAAGACAATCAATGGTCTTGCATTGCCAATGTGTGCATGGTTGTACACAGTTGGTCCGCACACATACATGCTGACTTCGTTTTCACGAATTGGTTTGAATTCTTCAATTTTATTTGATTTTGTATTGTACAGTTTAATCATAAAATTTCCTTTCATTATGACAAATAAAAAGCGCCTCACAAAGAGACGCATCCCGCGTGGTTCCACTCTTTTTCGAACTTCTGTTCCTTTAGACCCATAACGCCGGTATGCGTTCAATCCTACTTGATTCGGATTGACCCTCCAGAATGCACTTCAGAATAATCATTCGTTCCCTTTTCACCAAACAGGGACTCTCTGCACAGAATTCTCATTCCTACTCTTTCTGTCATTGGTTTAACAGGTACAGTATAACAGATTTTTCTAATTTCGTCTTTCTTTTTTATTCTGCGCACAAATAATGATATAATAGAAAAAAACAAGGAGTATCACAATGAAAAAACGTTATTTCGAAAGAACTGATGCTGAGACATCTTTGCTTGGATTTGGATGCATGCGTTTTCCTGTGAAGGAAGATGGAAGCATCGATGAAGAGCTGACCTTCAAAATGCTGGATGAAGCATACAATCGAGGTGTCAATTATTATGACACAGCATATCCATATCATGGTGGAGAAAGTGAAAAAGTTGTTGGGAAATGGCTGCAGACCAAAGACAGAGATTCTTTGTATGTTGTATCTAAAATGCCAATCTGGAAATTGGAAACACCTGAAGACTTTGACCGCATCTTAAATGAACAGCTGGAAAAACTTCAGACTGATCATCTGGATTTCTACTTGATGCATGCATTGAATCAGGATAGATGGGCTACCATCAAAAACTTCAAACTGCTAGAAAAAGCTGAAAAGGCACGTGCTGAAGGAAAGATTAAGCGTCTTGGATTCAGTTTCCACGATGAATATCCTGTCTTTGAAGAAATCATTAACGCTTATGACTGGGATTTCTGCCAGATTCAGTTCAACTATATGGACACACAGATACAGGCTGGACTGAAAGGCTATGAACTGGCCAAGTCCAAAAATATTCCTATGGTCATCATGGAACCAATCAAAGGTGGCCAGCTGGCTAATGTCCCTGATGAAATCAAATCTGTCTTCAGAGAAATTCATCCTGACTGGTCTGATGCAGCATGGGCTCTTCGCTTTGTGGCCTCTTTCGATAATGTGTACTGTGTTCTCTCTGGTATGAGCAACTTTGAACAGACACTGGATAATCTGAACACATTCGAAAACTTTGAATCCTTTACTAAAGAAGAATTTGCAGCTGTTGCCAAGGCAAAAGAGCTGTTTGATGCACGTGTACAGGTACCATGTACTGGATGCCGCTATTGCATGCCATGTCCATTCGGTGTCAACATTCCACAGTGCTTCAGAATTCTCAATGACTCTCACATCTACAATCAGATGGCTAATGGACGTAAGCAGTATGCTTCCCTGGATGGCAAAGCTGAACTTTGTCAGAAGTGTGGGGCATGTATGATTGAATGTCCACAGCACATCGAAATTCCAACAATGCTGGAAAAAGTAGATAAACAGTTAGGCTAACATGACAAAAGGCGATTTTCATCGCCTTTTTAATTTGTTTCATTTTCTGAAGAATCTTCATCTGGTTCTTCTGATGGTTCTGGTGTTGGTTCAACATCAGGCTCCACAGATGGTTCCGGTGTAGGTTCTACAGTTGGCTCCGGCGTTGGTTCCACAGTTGGTTCTGGGGTTGGCTCCGGCGTTGGTGTTGGAATGATTGTTCCTTGCTGAGTATTGGTCGTTGGCGTTGGTGTCGGTGTCACTTCCGGCGTTATCTCAACATCTTCCGGTGCAAAAAAGACAAAGCTGCATACAACTTCCTTCGACTGTTCACGGGAATGATCCATCGTCAATGCTCGAATCGAAACTGTGTAGCTTGCTTCATTGACAAAACGGCTCAACGCAAGACGAACACTTAAATCCGCTACATTGGCACTATAACCAATTTCTGGTATTTCCACAATGTAGTAATCAGCACCTGCAACCTCATCCCATGAAACAATCACTTCATTTTGAATGCTGACCATCAGATTTTCTACTGATGATAAAGGTTCATTTTTCTGAATCTTCAACATTTCAAACTGATTGTATTCATTGTTTCCAGTACCAATCAAAGCTTGATCACGATTTAATGTAACGGTAAAATCAGGACCTACGGCAATGCTGATGATATTTTTAAATTCTTCTACAAGTGCCTGATTATCTGAATTGTCTCCACTTGATACAAGACGTCCGGTATTCAACAGCCCAATCACATGATTGCCTGCAGTCTTGATTGAAACAATATCTTTCCAGCTCTCTGTATTCTGACATACAGGATAAGATGAAGATGCCATGCAGTAGACAGTTCCTGTTTCAGTTAAAGCCAAAACATGAGACTGACCATTGATCAGTTTTTTTACATGTTTCCATTCAACGAAATCATCCTGATCTACATCTATTTTCCCAGCTGATACAATTGTACCATCTGATTTCAAGCCCAATGTACTTGATTTTGAAGCCGATACAGAAACGATATCTGTCCACTCTTTCACTTCACACTGACCTTCGCTGTTGTCCCCAAGACATGATACAGTACCGTCAGCTTTTAATGCGACAAGATGTTCAGCACCCGCACTGATTTCAATTACACTGGTTAACTCACTTGTCTGAATCTGACCATAGCGATCATTTCCGGTTGCAACGACAGTACCGTCTTTCTTTAAGCCTGCAGAGAATGCATCACCAGCTGCAATTGCCGCAATGTCTTTCCACCCCTCTACATCGATCTGACCCTGGTCATTGTTTCCACGACCCTTGACTGTACCATCCTGGTTCAGTACAAGCACAAAGTCTTTCCCTGCAGAAAGACGTTCACTTTCACTGATGCGATTATTCACTTCAATCCCATCCAGTGTATTGGCTGGTTTCTTCATCATCAACGTCACACTCATCATTAAAACCATCACAACCGCAACAACAGCCCAGATCTTCCAGTTCCCTAAATAATCCAGCCATGTCTTAGTCTCTTCTGTTTCCTCTGGTTCAACAATTGTGTTTACTTTTGTGAACATCTGAGTCTTTTCGATTGGTTTTGGTTCTACTGGTTGTACAGCTTCACTCTTTGCAGGAATCACTTCAATCAGTTCTTCCTCTTCTTCTACTTTCTGAAGAGGAACTGCCATCGCATCACTCTTCATTTCATCAACACTAAGATGGAAAAGCTCTGCCAGAAGTGCAAACTGTTCTTCATTTGGCAGACATCTGCCATTTTCCCAGCTCATGTATTCTACAAGATCCACATGACAAAAAGAAGCAACCTGCTGCTGCGACACATGATAATATCTGCGTAACATCGCCAGTTTTTCTGGTAACAGTTCCATACGCCTCTCCTTTCGTCAATAGTGATCTTATTCTATCATTTTACAATAAAAGTGTGACTTCTCCAATCACACTTTTTCACAAATTCAACACATTTCCTTTATTTCCACTTAAGAAACAGCCTTCTAAAGCTTTTTGGATAGATTTTCTCATAGATTTCTTCCATCCTTCTGCGTGCGTCCATCGTTTCCATTTCATCATTCAATGCCAACACCATCAACTCATAATCTACATGGTACAGATGAACCTGTATACCACTGATCACAAATCCTGCTTTCTGGTAGAAGTTCAGTCGTTTCTGTGATATTTCATCATAAGCACATTCAGATTCCACAAACAAAACATCATATTCTTTAAAATACTGTTTCATCTCATACAGAAACTTTGTGCCTGTTCCCTGATTTCGATATGTCTCAATCACCGCAAAATAATCCATCAATAGACTTTTCTGACACGATTCCAAAATGGCATAGCCTTTGATCACATCTTCTTCAAGATAAACCAGACAATGATTCTGCTTCTTCTTAAAACGTGATTCTATAATACTCAAAGGTTTTCTTTCATCATCAGGAAAATCATTCATCATATGCTTCTGATAAATTTCTCTTAGTTCTTGTATTGTCATGATACGAATCATTTTATCACCAGCTTTATTGTAACTCATTTAGAAAGAAAAAGAACTCTGATTTCTCAGAGTTCTTAGTGTCCGAAATGGTTTTTAAATTACAGTTCAGCGAAGTACTTGATTGTACGAACCATCTGGCTAGTGTAGCTGTTTTCATTGTCATACCAAGAAACAACCTGTACCTGATAAGTTTCGTCATCAATCTTAGCAACCATAGTCTGAGTTGCATCAAACAGTGAACCGTAAGTGATACCGATGATATCAGAAGAAACCAGTTCTTCTTCAGTGTAACCGAATGAAGGGTTAGAAGCAGCCTTCATAGCAGCGTTGATACCTTCCTTAGTTACGTCAGTACCCTTAACAACCGCAACCAGCAGAGTTGTTGAACCTGTAGGAACAGGAACACGCTGTGCAGAACCGATCAGCTTACCATTCAGTTCAGGAATTACCAGACCGATAGCCTTTGCAGCACCTGTGCTGTTAGGAACGATGTTCACTGCAGCTGCACGTGCACGACGCAGGTCACCCTTACGCTGAGGTCCATCCAGAGTCATCTGGTCACCAGTGTATGCATGAACAGTTGTCATGATACCAGACTGGATTGGAGCGTACTTGTTCAGAGCGTTAGCCATTGGAGCCAGGCAGTTAGTTGTGCAGCTTGCTGCAGAAATAACTGTTTCATCAGCTGTCAGAGTTTCATGGTTTACACCATAAACGATTGTTGGCAGATCGTTTCCTGCTGGAGCAGAGATAACAACCTTCTTAGCACCAGCTTCGATATGAGCAGATGCTTTAGCCTTAGAAGTGTAGAATCCTGTGCATTCCAGAACTACGTCTACACCCAGTTCTCCCCAAGGCAGTTCAGCTGCGTTTGCCTTAGCGTAAATTTCGATTTCGTGTCCATCAACAACGATAGAAGTTTCCTTAGCTTCTACTGTATGTCCATGGTAAGGTCCCTGTGCTGAGTCATACTTCAGCAGGTGAGCCAGCATCTTAGGGCTAGTCAGGTCGTTGATAGCTACAACTTCGTAACCTTCAGCACTGAACATCTGGCGGAAAGCAAGGCGACCGATACGGCCAAACCCGTTAATTGCTACTTTTACTGTCATGTTATTAAGTCCTCCTTATGACACATCA
>JAZRUQ010000131.1:0-7147 GCA_045652605.1 Erysipelotrichaceae bacterium | reverse complement strand
GACCAGCCCAGCATCTGCCAGAAGCTTCAGTTCAACACGAACTTCTTTTTCATCTCCAGGTTCACCTTGCTCACAATATTCTGGAGCACTGTTTCTCCCTGAAGCAAAATGCCAGTTTCCACGACCACCTTTACCACCTTTGCAGATGATGGATTTCTGACCGATTTTAGTCAGATCGGCAATCATAGCTCCTGTAGCTTCATCATAAACAACTGTTCCAACTGGTACTTTAATGATGACATCCTTGCCATCAGCACCATGCATTTTCTTTGTTTTTCCGACTCCTCCGTCTTCTGAACGAATCATCTTGGAATATCTGAGATCCAGAAGAGTGGATTTGTTGGAGTCAACTTCGAAAATGATATCGCCGCCACGGCCTCCATCACCACCTGATGGACCACCGAGCGGAACATATTTTTCACGACGGAAAGCGACCAGACCATTACCGCCCTTTCCGGCTTTCATTTTAATTTTCACGCGATCAATAAACATGATTCACTCCTCCTTCATTGAGAAAATAAAATCCCCAGTTTCTGGGGATTTAACTTACGCTGCTGGATAAACAGAAACTTTTTTCTTGTCTCTTCCCAGACGTTCAAATTTGACAATTCCGTCGACCATGGCAAACAATGTATCATCTCCACCGCGTCCTACGTTTGTACCAGGATGAATCTTAGTACCACGCTGACGGTAAAGGATTGAGCCAGCAGTTGCGAACTGTCCGTCTGCCTTCTTAGCTCCCAGGCGCTTTGAGTGAGAATCACGTCCGTTCTTAGTAGAACCTACACCCTTCTTAGAAGCGAAGAACTGAATATTTAATACAAACTTCATGGTTGCACCTCCATTTTCTTGATTTCGATATACTCTTGATAACTTTCTTGTACTGTCTTCAGCTGAATCAATATCATTTTCAGCAGAAGTTGAATGTGTTCGCTGTCTTCTTTGACACGAATGCTGATTTTCGAATTTGTCACTCTTAAGTCAACATTACCATTTTCCATTTCATCCAATGCATTGAGTGCACCAAACAGAATAGAACTTACTCCAGCGCACACCAGATCTTTACCAGCCTCTGCATAACCTGCATGACCTTTGCACTGTAAAGATATGATATGTTCCTCACACATTCCAATGGAAACTTGAATCATAATTAAGCTTCGATCTTAGTAACAACAAGCTTTGTGTAAGGCTGTCTGTGACCCTGCTTGCGGTGAGAAGAACCGTTCTTAGCTTTATACTTGAAGATAACGATCTTTCTTTCCTTGCCCTGCTTTTCAACAGTGCATGTCACTTTGGCTCCTTCAACATATGGAGTACCAACCTTCATTGTTTTGTCGGATACAGCTACTACTGTGTCGAATACTACTGTTTCACCAGCCTGAACGTCCAACTTTTCTACGAAAATTGACTTTCCTTCTTCAACAATCAGCTGCTTTCCGCCTGTTTCGATGACTGCGTACATGTCTTTGCACCTCCTTGTAATTAGAACATGAGACTCGCCTTGCAGGAGACCTTTTCGGGTTCTTTTTCCTGTTTTGAGCGGTTGCAAGCCCGTCATGAGGGCATACAACACAGGTAATTTACTATAAAGTACCCTACTTGTCAAGCACTTTATAAACCTTTTTTAAACTTTTTATTTTAAGGGTAAAAAATGTTCAAAAAGCCCCGTTTTTACATGTTTTTCAGGCCTTAAAATCCTGGTTTATTCATAAGAGAAACAGCCAAATCAACATCATCTTTATGCACATAAAGACGATATTCTCTTAGTCTTTGAGTCTGAGCAATATAGGACATTCCTCTTTCTGGTCGATTGAGATCTTTACAGACCATCATGCATTCGATACCTTGGGATTGTATCTTTGCACGCATCTGACTTGCCTTTTCAAAAGAAACACTTATAAACACTTCTCTTCTTGTAAAGATGTTCATGCTTCCTTCTCCTGATTTTCTTCTATTAAACGTTTGATTGCCAAATCCGAATAACTCAGCAGTTTACCGAACTCTCTGGCAATATCAAAACGTGTTTCTGCATAGGTACCATGTTTCAGGGAATAGGCTTTCCACTTTTTAAGTTCCTTGTATTTTTCTATTGCATCCGGATCTTTCCAGAAAAGAATCACTGTTTTGCCTTTGTTGGCAGAAACAGGAAACAGATCTGTAATCAAAAGATCATTTTCAACTTCATAAAATGTTCCATACTTCTGAGTAATCCCAATCACAAAAGGCAATAAATCAAATGCTTCTTTTGCAGTTGTCGGATGTGAGAGTGCCAGCTCTTTTACTCCAGAACTGACAATTTCATTAAAGGCATCAATGACACCGCACTGATAAGAATAAGCATCCATACATCTTCTCCTAACGTTCAATCGTTATTGGTTTGAGGACATGAAGGTCCCCTTTATAGTTTTTATGAAATTCAAGCAGCACAGAAACCGCTTCTTCTTTGTTGACATCATAAACCAAACACATTGTACGTGGTCTTAAAGAGGTTTTTAAAGCTTCTGTAAAGATTTCTGTTATGCGCAATGGTCGATGTACCAGAAACAGATGACCATGGTCAGAGAGCGTTTTTTCGCATACTGACATCAGTTTATCCAAGGTCAACGTTCCTTCATGACGTGCTGCAGCACGAAATGGATTGTCATTTTTACGATGTTCATCAATCGTTTTAAAATATGGCGGGTTGCAGACAATCACATCAACTGTCGGCAGTTTAACCTCTGTTGCATCTGCTTGAATCAACTCAAAATTCGTGATGTTGTTGGCCTCAAGATTCTCTTTTGCCAGACCCAATGCCTCCTGAAACAAATCAACGCCATAGAGATACTTCGGCTCATGAAGTGAAGCATACATCATCAAGACACCATTGTTGCATCCTAAATCAAGCACTGTATCACTTTTCTTCACTTTCATGAACTGACCCAGCAATTTGGAATCTGTGTTCATACGAAACATTTCCGGATGCTGCTTAATCAATAAATTCGTATTTGGAAGATAATCACTTTTACTCTGCATCTTCTACCACCAGTTCAAACCAGAAGCATGAACCCTTTCCTTCTTCAGAAACAACACCATAATTGGCTTCATGTGTATCCAGAATCGCTTTTGCAATCGCAAGACCTAACCCAGTACTCTTAACCGAGCGCTTAAATCCTTTATCAATCTTATAGTAGCGATCCCAGATATATGGAAGATCTTCTTCACGGATGCCATGACCATTATCGATAACCATGACCTTCACAAGACCATCTTTATCTGTCACTTTAATATCAACTGCAGCCCCTTCACCAGAATGCTTGATCGCATTGGAAACAAAATTATAAATAACCTGTTTAATTTTAACACGGTCTGCAGATACAAGAACTGAATCTGGTGAATCCACACTTAAAGAAATGCGTTTTTCATTGCACAAGTGCTGAACCAGAAGCATGATTTCATCAATCTCTTCTTTGATATCAAACAAAGTCAGCTTAATTTCAAAGTTGCCCGACTGCATTTTAGCCAATTCTGACATATCTGTAACAAGATGATCAAGATAATCAACTTCTTTCAAGATCACATCCAGATGTTCATTTCGTTTTACTGGATTATCCCCAGAAATATCCTGAATCATCTCGGCATAGGCTTTAATCATCGTCAATGGTGTCTTAATGTCGTGTGACATATTGGCAATCAGATCTTTTCTCAATTCATCTACTTTGGAAAGTTTCTCAGTGGCACTGTTCAACGTCTTCGCCAGATCATCCAGTTCTGTAAAATGACCGCCATTGAAATTGACATCATAATTCCCTGAAGCCAGTTCTGTTGCAGGTGTATGCATTGAAATAATCGGATGGGCAATACGATTTGACAAAAACACCGATAAAACCAAAGACAGCATCAAAAGACCAGCTGTCAAAATTGTAAACTGCGTAGTGAAGATTTCCAGCGTAGAATCAAGCAGTTCAACCGGAGAGTTCACATAAAGCGTATAATTGGCCATATTGCCGCGAATATAACGACCATACAGAATCATCTCCTGATTCGATTTTGTATTCCTGAAGACCTCAGAAAGCTCACCATCACGACTTATGATAACATCCTTTAAAGAATTTGACGAATTCAATGAACGATAACTCTCAGTTCCAAGTGAAAAATTCTGATTAAAGATACAGCTTGATCCCAATGCATCAGTTGTAAAAATAATGTTGCCCTTATCATTATAAATGATAGCACAGACATTGTTGTTGACAGAAACACGGAATACTTCATCTGAATTGCTTTGATCAACGACATTGCTTTCAATCATATTCTCAACAATAACATCAGCGACCGTCTGAATGGCTGAAATCTTATGATCACGATAATACGGCTCAATCAGAACATTCTGAAGAAGGCTGAAAAGCGCTAGGATACCTAGCGCAAATAACGCAAAATACAGCCAGATGTGAAAGCGAATACCTTTAAGATCAAGCCTCAAACTTATACCCCATTCCTCTGATGGTGACAATATGATCACGATAATCTTTCAGATTATGACGCAGCATCTTGATATGTGTATCTACTGTACGATCATCACCAAAGTAATCATAATCCCACACTTCTTCCAGAAGCTTCTCTCTGGACAGTGCAATATTTTTATTCTTTACCATATAAAGAAGCAGATCAATTTCTTTAGGTGTCAGTGCAGCTTTCTGACCATCAACAATGACCTGACGTCCTTCAAAATCAATTTCAAGACCACGAAGTCGGAAAACAGCATTTTCCTTGCCTTTCATACGGTCAATCACTGCTTTAACACGAGCCATCAACTCTTTTGGAGAAAACGGTTTAACAACATAATCATCAACACCTAATTCAAAACCAAACAGCTTATCGTATTCTTCCTGACGCGCTGAAAGCATAATAATTGGTACATTTTTAATGCGTCGAATCTGCTTGCATGCAGAAAAACCATCCAAACGAGGCATCATGACATCCAGAATCACACAATCAAAATTTTCATTTGAAATCATTTCAATCGCTTCAAGACCATCACACGCTTCTTCAACCTCATAACCGCTGATCAGCGCATATTCCTTAACGACTTCACGAATTCTTTCTTCATCATCTACAATTAAAATTTTAGCCATAGTTTTCACCACCTCTATTACTATATCACATTCATGTGTTGAAACCATGAATGTTTACAATTCACATTTTCTGCAGTTTTGCAGAATACAGGAATCAGGACGATCTTTTTTAGCTTCAAAATAAATCGCATTCCCCTTTTCCAGAATCTGCTGATAACGTGCATATTGACGAGGCATCACTGCAATATCAAGCGCAGCAGCTTCATCACTGACATTGACAAAAGCCATCAATTCACCTTTTTTCGTCTTGTGCTGACGAACTCGATTAATCATGCCAAAACCATGAATAGTCCCGGATTTCTGTGCAAGAATTGCAAGATTTTCAACTTGAACTTGATGCTTCTTCTTCAGCGCAAGAATCGGATGATTGGATAGATAGAACCCAAGCACAGATTTTTCAGCCTCTGCTTTTTCCAGCATATTTTCAGAAAGAGACACGGGTACAGGAAGAGAAACAAGATTCAGATTAATCGTCATCTGATCTTCCATTTGAACACTGACCAGATTTGCATAACTGATGGCTTCATCAAGAGATGCTTTCATGCTTTTTCGATTCATTCTGAACTCATCCATAGCACCCGCATCAATCAATGCTTCCATCATACGACGATTCACTTTACGAGTTGACAGCTTGGCGATGCAGTCATAGAAATTCTCAAAACGTCCAAACTGTTCTTTGGCAGATAAAATTTCTGAAACACCCACTGCTCCAATACCGGAAATACCGGATAATGGAAAACGAATTCCAGTGGTTTCCATCTGATAAGTTCGATTCGATGCATTGATTGATGGCGGTAAAATACTCACCTGTCTTCTGCGGCACTCATCAATGTACTGAGCTGTTTTCACTTCAGAACCAATCACGCTGTTAAGCAGACTCGTAAAGAATTCCAGTGGAGCATTTGCTTTCAGATATGCCATCTGATAAGCAATCAGACCATACGCTACACTATGAGCTTTATTAAATCCATAGTTGGCAAACTTCAAAATGTGTTCATAAACATCTTTTGCCAGTTTTTCATCATAACCATTTTTTATACACCCCGATATAAAATCAGACTTCAACGACTCAAGCTCACCTAATTTCTTCTTAGACATAGCTTTACGCAAAATATCAGCCTTGCCTAATGAGAAACCTGCCATAACCTGAGCAGCACTCATAATCTGTTCCTGATAAATCATAATGCCATACGTTGACTTTAAGATTGGATCTAAAACAGGATGCAGCGAAGAAATCTTCTCAGGATGATGTTTATTTTCAAGATAAAGCGGGATATTGTCCATAGGACCAGGCCTGAACAGCGCAATTGTCGCAACAATGTCATCAAAACAATCAGGCTGCATCTTTTTAATCAAGCTTTTCATTCCATCAGATTCCAATTGGAAAACACCCATGGTATCCACTTTTTTAATACAATCAAATGTCTTTTGATCATCCAGTGGAATTTTCATGATATCGAAATCAGGACGATGTTTTTTCAGTTCAGTAACAATTTCATCAATAATCGTCAAATTGCGAAGCCCTAAAAAATCCATCTTGATCAGACCTAGTTCTTCCATGTATTCCATTGTGTACTGTGTGCAGACAACACCTTCTTCAAGTTCCATGCATGGAATCACTTCCCAAAGCGGAAGCGAGGATAAGACAACACCTGCAGCATGTACACTCACATGTCGAGGCAGCCCTTCCAGACGGCAGGAAATATCAAGCAGTTTTTTAAGCTTAGGATCTGAATCAATCAACACTTTAAAACGCTCTGATTCATCCATTGCACGCAGCAGTGTCATTTTAGGAGCATTCGGCACTGATTTGCACAAAAGATCAATTTCACGTGGATTGATATCAAGCACCTTACCAACATCGCGAAGCACCTGTTTCGCTCCAAGGGTCCCAAATGTGCAGATGTGCGCAACATGATCTTTACCATATTTCCGAGATACATAATCAATCACTTCATCACGACGGTTATCAGGAAAGTCGGTATCAATATCCGGCATGGAAATACGTTCAGGATTCAAAAAGCGTTCAAACAGCA
>JAZRUQ010000130.1:0-23421 GCA_045652605.1 Erysipelotrichaceae bacterium | reverse complement strand
TATTTGAGAATTTCTGTCATATTTCCCTGTTCAATCCCCTTATCAATGATAAAAGACATCAAAAAAGGAAGCATGAGTTCCATCGTAACTTCTCCCACCATAAACAGTGGTGCCAGAATCGAAGATTTTTTATATTCTTTTACTTCCTGCAACAAACGTTTAATCATGTTGACCCTCTCCTTTCAAATTCTTTTTAATCTGATCGCAAACAGAATAGAATGTCTGCAGATCTTCTGGCGAAATTCCATCTGATAGAATTTCTTCCATGATCTGAATATGATTCATCACTCTTTTCCCCATATCAACAGCTTTCTGTGTTGGAACCAGTTTTTTCAAACGCTTATCTTCACAGCTGCATTGGCGTTCAATATAGCCATCTCTTTCCAGCACATTCAGAATTTCTGTTGCGGTTGATCGACGAATGTTCAATTCCTTTTCCAAATCTTTCTGAAAAATATCCTTGTCTGAATTCATTAAGAGAAAACTTAGTGTTCTTGTCTGTACAAATGTCAATGTATCACCATTTTCAGCACGAAATGCTTCTATCTTATGATGAAGCATACGCTGAATCACACGGATTTCATGACCAATTTCCTTTTTTTCACAGTGCATAACCTCACCTCTTTTGTTCGCACACTAACAATTATACAAAAAATAAATTGTTAGTCAACGAACAATCAAAAGAAAAAGAGCTTTCGCTCTTAATCCATTTCCTTTAAAATTCCAAGCAGGACAAATCGACCATCCGTAATATCATAACTGCAAGTTGACAGGGTGATAATTCTATCTTCAGCAGCTGGTGTGATATCTGTATAGAAATGACTGCGCTGTTTTGCACGACTTATCCAATCTGCAAACTCTGAATCCGTAAAATCAAGATCCCAGCTGTCATTGTAAGCGTCAGTCAGATATCCTGCAAAGAAAGTAATTTCATATGACTTTTCCGGTGTAATGTAATAGCCCACTGGATGATCATCTGCATACAGCTGATCCTCGTAGTTTTCTGCATTGGCAAACATTGTCCCATTTTTCATGTGATGTCCATACAGAATACTGTGACGCTGTTCCATATCAGAATCATTTCGTGCATCCAGGAAAACTGTACCTGATATGCCATGTTTTCTATTAAACAAACGATACAGATAATAATCATTGTTGGTGGTATGGACAACAGGATAACTGATTTTTGTACCTGGAACATAAATCCAGCCAACACAGTCTTTGTTGATCTTCAGCAGACTTTCAAAGTCCACATTCGGAAGTCGAAGCCCCGGTTCCTGCTGCACTTCATCAACAGGCTCATCAGGTATGGCCACAAACTGTTCCAATTCTTCATATGCTTCTTTGTCATCGTTATAGCTTTTCAATCCTGAAATCAGTTTCCATGCAGAAAAACAGAATACACCAATCAGAACAGCCATAAGCACAAAATACAGAACTGAACTCATCTTTTTCTTCATCTTAATCCAGTTCCTCTTCAAATACTTCCAGCTTTCTGACTGTATCGGCAATTGGAAGACCCATCACTGTATAGAAATCCCCTTCAATGCCTTTAATAAGCAGTGCACCTTTACCTTGAATTCCATAAGCTCCTGCCTTATCCAAAGGTTCGCGCGTCGCAATGTACCAGTCAATCATGGCATCATCCAATTCATAGAATTCAACCAGTGCTGTATTGACCCAGGTCATTTCATGATTTCCACAGCACAATGCACACGATGTCATGACTTCATGTCTGCGTCCGGACAAATCCTTCAGCATTCTTCTCGCATCTTCTGCATCTTTTGGTTTCCCTAAAATCTGATTGTCCAGAATGACTGTTGTGTCTGCACCCAGCACAATGCATCCGGGATGATAGGCTTCTGATGCACGAGCTTTCTTTAATGCCAGTTTCTTCAGTTCTTCTTTTAAATCACAATTCAGATCCAATGTTTCATCCACATCCGCACTATGTGTTATGAAATTCAATTCAGCCAGTTCCAACAGTTCTTTTCTTCTTGGTGACTGACTGGCAAGAATCAATGAATGTTTCATTTTGATTCTCCCTTGTTCATATCAAAAATGGCTTTCATGCCTTTGTATGCCAGATCTGGATCATATTCATCAATCAAACCAGGTTCTTTTTCAAAGACACGGCCTAAACCACCTGTTGCGATAACTTTAAAATCTCCCAGTTCTTCACGCATCTTGCGGACAATGTATTCAACCTGACCAATATAGCCATAGACAATACCTGCCTGCATGCCGCTCACTGTATTTTTAGCCAGAATGCTTTCTGGTTTTTTAATTTCTACTTCAGGCAGTTTTGCAGTTTCAGAAGAAAGTGCACGTGCTGTAATTTCAAGGCCAGGTGAAATCACAGTGTATTCAAATACACCATCAGCAGAAACATAATCGTAAGTTGTAGCGGTACCGAAATCAATGACAAGGCATGCCTGTTTCACAATGTGATGCACATAGGCAGCATTGACAATACGGTCTGCACCCACAGCTTTAGGATTTTCAGTACGAATCTGAATTCCTGTCTTCAGTTCAGGTCCAATAATCATTGGTTCCAGTTTTAAATATTTACGAATGGAATTCGTTAAGGAATACATGATTTTAGGTACAACGCTGGAAATAATGACATCTGTAATCTCTTCCAGATGAATCTTTCTCAGTTCCAGCAAAGATGAAATACATAAACCAAATTCATCGGATGTACGCGGTGTCTTTGTCGTTAAACGGAATGTTCCAATCAGATCATTTCCACAAAAAACTCCCATTGAAATATGTGTATTTCCTGCATCAATCGTTAGAAGCATAAGTTTCTCCCATCAGTTTCTTTAAAATTTCATAAGCTGTCTTTTCTTTTGACAATAAAGGCAATGGTGTTACATCATGAGCTGTAATCAGTGTCATGACATTGGTATCTGTCGCAAAACCAGCCCCTTGTACAAACAGGTTGTTTGCCGCAATCAGATCAAGATTTTTCTTGACCAGTTTCTGCGTTGCATAATTCTCCAGATTTTCTGTTTCCATCGCAAAGCCGCAAAGCAGCTGATGTGTCTTTCGCTTACCACATTCTGCCAGAATATCTGTTGTGCGCTGTAGTGGAATAAAGAGATCATCATCACTCTTCTTTACTTTGTGATCATAAGTTACAGATGGTGTATAGTCACTGACTGCAGCCGCCATCACGATGATATCCATTTCCTCAAAATGATTCAGAACGATTTCTTCCAGTGATTTTGCAGAAGTAAATGGAATCACATGATCAATGGTCTTTGGAATAAATTCACGTGTATTGGCCACCAGTGTGACTTCTGCACCCAGACGCTTTGCCACCTTCGCTACCGCAACCCCCATCTTTCCTGTTGATGGATTGGACAGTGTGCGGACTGGATCTACATGTTCGACTGTAGCACCTGCAGATACCAGCAGTCTTTTGCCTGTTAAGAATTTATCTTTGACCAGTGCACATTCAATGGCCTCTTCAATTTCAGCTACATCTGCCAGTCTGCCTTTGCCTACATCCTTGCATGCCAGAATGCCGCTTTCAGAATCCACAAACATCATGCCATACTTCTGACATGTCTTGATGTTGTCCTGTGTAATCGGATTTTCCAGCATATGTGTATTCATGGCAGGACAGATGATTTTAGGACACTCTGCAGCCAGGAATGTCGTTGTCAGCATATCATCAGCCAGACCATGGGCAGCCTTGGCAATAAAATTCGCTGTTGCCGGAGCTACCACAAAACAATCAGCTTTCTGTGCCAAGGAAATATGCTGTACATCATATTCAAAATTACGGTCAAATGTATCCACACTGACACGATTGTGCGAGATGGTTTCAAAGCTTAAAGGTGTGACAAATTCAGTGGCATTTTTACTCATGATCACATGAACTTCATAGCCTTTTTTTACAAGATTACTCACAAGCTGAAGTGCTTTGTATGCTGCAATTCCACCCGTTACTCCCACTGCAATACATGGTTTCATCTTTATCTACCTGCCTTTCAAAAGACGTATATTCTTTTTTCATTATACACTATTTTTATGATTTTGCTCAATTTTCACATACTAACTTCAGGAGGTACAAAATGAGACAAATTCTATGTTTATTCGCTTTTCTTTTAACAGGATGTACAATGTACAAAAGTGTTCCTGTCACCATTACAGATGATATTCCAGAAATCACTATCATCGGTGGAAACATCAATTCAAGCGATTATTCAAACTATTCTACAGAAAAGATTGCCTGGGGGATAGGACCTGACACCAACGAGTTAAAACAGCCCATAGACTGCATCAAAGCACAGACAGACTACCAGAATCTGAATGCTCATTTTCTGGTTTCAGATGAAAAAGAATTGCTTCTCACCTTTGACAATGGCTATGAAAACGGCAATACACATTCCATTTTAGATACCTTAAAGAAACATGACATTCAAGCTATCTTTTTCATCACATCCCAATATGCCATTGAAAACCCTGAACTGGTACAGCGCATGATTGATGAAGGACATATGATTGGCAATCACAGCTGGCACCATTCTTCCATGCCTGAGTGTACAGATGAAACCTTAGTGAATGAAATCATGAATCTGCACAACTACATGATTGAACATTTTCAGTATCAGATGACCACATTGCGTCCACCTAAGGGTGAATTCAGTGAAAAAACACTGGCTATCACACAAGACTTAGGCTACAAGACCATCATGTGGTCCTATGCGTATTACGACTATGATGTCAACAATCAGCCTGATAAGGCCACAGCACATCAGAAACTGATCCGTCATCTTCATCCAGGTGAAATCCTTTTGCTTCATGCTGTATCAGATACCAACATGCATATTCTGGATGAATTCATTGATGATACGTTAAGTCAGGGCTATATCTTTGTCAAACCAGAAGAAAAGATGGGATAATTCCCATCTTTTACTTTTTGATACTTTTTCTATCCTGTGATTTCAGTCTTCGTATTCTGAACAATACACCATTTTCTGTATTTTCAGCTTCAACTTTGTAACCATACGTAGTGACCACACGATAAACAATGCTTAATCCTAAACCAAACTTGCCATCTGTTCCCTTTTCATAGGGTCTGAACAACTTCTTTAAACGCTCGTCTGTCATTAAAGGACCATCATTGGAAATCTCAAGCTCATCTTCATTCAATGTAATCACAATTTCTGATTGAGCATAACGAATCGCATTATCCAAAAGATTTTCAACCACAATACGCCAAGGCTCTTCTTCACCATGGAAATTGACAGGCTTCAATACCGTTGTGATGTTGATATCCTGTTTTACCACCTGCATGGATAAAATGACCTTGTTGATGACATCTGCCATATTCAATGTTTTACCCTCTGGTGCACTATCCTGAAGATAACCCATTTTATTGAGCACCAGTAAACTATAGACTTTCTTTTCCAGACGACCCGCATGTTCAATGATGACATCAACACTCTTTTCCAGTGAGTCATATGGATAAATGCCATCTTTAATGCTTTCTGCATAGGACTTGATGGTCGCGATTGGTGTTTTCAAGTCATGGGAAATGTTCTGCACCATTTCATCCTTGATACGTGCCTGATGCTGCAGTTCTTCATGCATTTCAACCAGAGCATCTGCCACCTCGCCGATTTCATCTCTTCTGTCAATCTTCAGCACTGCCTTCTCATCATTTGTCAATTTTTCAATATAATTTCGAATCTGATTCAAAGGATGAATCACGGTTGTCACCCAAATCATCAGAATGACAAACAATGTACCTACAACCACAAATGACAAATTAATAACACTGTTAAGCAGAGTATTGCGATATTCATTGCGATAATTGTCATTCAGCAAAGAAATGCACAAATACTGATCATTGATTGGCTTGAGCGTATACATGACATGAATATCATCTCTTTGATAAACACGTTCATTGCTGGCCATAGGATCTGCAAACAGACAGTCCACCACAATATCCTTGATGGTCTGTTCATCATACACATAATTCCCTTTCATGTTGACAATGACCTTGTTTTCATCCAGTTCCATTTTCATATCAATAACCAGATTGGTCACAATGGAATCCGTCAACAGTGACAAATCACTGAAATCCGCATCCTCTTCCTGATAACGGGATACCACTGCATCCTGTGTACGATGCAGAATACTGTACATTTCCTTCTCAACAAATGAATTGATGGTATCTGCCAGATAGACGAAAAAGAACAGCGCAAAAACAGTTATCGTCACAAACACCAGCGACAACAACTGCTGCGTCAGATTCATTTCCTTTATCCAGATTCTTAGTCGTTTGATCATCCTAAACGGTACCCATAGCCATAAATCGTATGAATGCTGAGATTTGGCATTTTCTTTCTTAAACGGCGCAATGTGTCATCCACAACACGATCTGATCCAAAGTAATTCACATCCCAGACCTTCTCAAGAATCTGCTCTCTTAAAAAGGCTGTTCCCTTGTTTTTCACAAAAAGCATCATCAGATCAAATTCCTTGGTTGTCAGTTCAACCTCAGTTCCATGATCATAGACAATACGCTGACTTTCATCAATTTCATACCCATCAATCTGAATGCGAGTCATATCATCACGATACGTTCTACGAATGACATTGTTGACACGCAGAATCAGTTCCTTAGGTGAAAAAGGCTTTGTGATATAGTCATCACTTCCCTTTTCAAGACCAATGATACGGTCAAATTCCTTATCACGTGCAGACATGAAAATCACCGGAACCTGAGGATTGCGTGCACGGATTTCTTCAATCAGATCAAAACCAGACTTATCATCCAGCATGATATCCAGAATCCACAGATGCACATCATCATCCACAGTATGAACTACTGCATCATCATAGGTCAGATAAGCACGCACTTCATATCCTTCTTTTTCAAGATAACGTTTGACAAGTTCATTTAAATCCTTTTCATCTTCTACTATTGAAATTACTTTTTTCATTCACAGCACCTCGCTTTTATTATAACTGAACTCTGTTTTAAAATCCATGATGCAATCTCTTCGACGACAGATTCATCCAATTGTTCAGATATAGGATTCACAAAGAAATGATTCACATTCTCTATCAACCTGAATTCTGCATCTTCATGCTGACTCAAATAAAGCTGATACAGCTCAAATTCATCCAGACCAACTCTTTCATCACACTCAGAAAACACAACCAGTACAGGACAATCCAGCCCTTTTAAACGTGATTTCAGATAAAGCTTATCCAGTGAAATCCACCAGGACTCTCTTATACCAAACCAGCTGAATCCAGTATCCTCACAAAGATTCAAAATGATATCCAATTCATCCTCTATCACTTGTATCTGATCATACGATGCATTCTGTTTCAGCTGAGATGCATAAATCTCTTCCACCTCAGAAACAAAACCACCCATCAGAATCAGACCATCTACCCACTGTTCAAACACAGGGGCAACATGAGCACCTAAAGAATGCCCTAAAAGAAACACCTGATCATAACGATCATTCAAATACTCTAAAGCCCATACAACATCTTCCAGATATTCCTGCTGTATCGTATCTGCATCCCTGCGCTTTTCAATACGCAAAGAACTGATCTGATATTCAGAAAAGAAATCAGCCATCTCTGCATAAATTCCAATCCCATCGGCGCTGTAATCCACATCAACCGAACCACTTCCGCCAATCATCAGTACAGCAACATCACTGCCAGAAACATGATTCAGAATACCTTGTATATGTTCATTGACAGAAACAGGATGCTCACCAGAACAGCATCCACTCATCACAAACAAATTAATCAAAAAGAGCTTTGACAAAGTCACTGACAGGATATTTTTCACACATCTGTACACAATCCAGCATCTCCACCTGACCATGATGCAGAATCAGGACCTGATCTGAAAAAATCTTTGCATCAGAAACATCATGAGTCACATACATACACGTAAACCCTTTTTCTTTCTGCATCTGTTTCAATAACTTCAACAGCTGTTTTCTAAGCAGAACATCCAGAGTGGAAAAAGGTTCATCCATCAAAAGCACATCGAAATCACGAACCAGTGCACGTGCCAAAGCAGCTCGCTGTTTCTGACCATTGGACAGTTCAGATGGCATTTTATCTAACTGATCTGCAATTTCCAAAGAAGATGCAATATCAATCAGTCGAGACTGTATTTCATCTGCAGTATACCCTTCTTTTTTCATCCCTAAAGTGATGTTTTCTGCAACAGTCATCACATCCAGCAGGCAAGCTTCATCAAACACCATGACCAGACGTTTCAAATCATGAATCTTTATAGATCCTTCTGTCTTTATCAGACCTGCAACAGCCCTCAGCAACGTACTTTTCCCACATCCTGATGGCCCCATCACAGCCAGAGTCTTTCCTTCAGCCACACAAAAGCTGCAAGGTCCCACTGTATACCTCTCATATTGTTTTTTCAGTTCAGTTACAATGATTTTATTCATAAGCACCTCTTTTTTATTGTATCATGTCTCACTTTCATTCTTATCCAGAAAAACACAAAACCTCAAAAGAAAAACAGGAATTTCTTCCTGTTATCTTCCTTTTCTTTGAATGACATCATAAAGCAGATCCAGATCAACATCTGCATAATAAGGTCTGATCATATGATATCCATATCCAAGTAAATGATTCAGATGAATCAATGGTCTTAAATAAAATGCCTTTTTAGAAACCAGTTCTTTTAAGTCATTTCCATAAAGACAAATGACAGTCTGTTTTCCTCTGGCCATCATCTTGACATCCTCCACCATATACCATGGAATCTCTTTTAAAGACAGCACGGATGTATGATCAATCAGACACTGCCGATTCACTTCAATCAGTTCAACTGGCTTCATGATACGCACAGCACACACGATAATTCTAATTACTGCCCAAAGACATGCCACTATAAGAACACCCTTTAAAAGCATTGTAGGTGCCTTGCCCGCAAAATAAGTAACAGCACACAAAACAAGCAACAAAAGATAACCGATCAAAGATGCCTGATAACGCATGATTGAAGACTTGACAGTCCATTTCATAAACTTCACTCCTTAACTCAAACAGTATACCACAACAAAGGCATGCTCAGCATGCCTTTTCAATAAACCCAAATACATCACCCGATTGTACATACGTAATCTTGTAGTCTGTACCAATCATCTGTGGAAGATACTCTGCAAAATACTTCATACCAGGCTCTTCCGTATTAAAATGCCCTGCCGCAAAAATTGTCTTCTGTCGGCCAAGCATTGCACTGTCACGCATGTATTCATTGACAGTAAAGTCTGTCATTTCCATCGTGATAATCGCATCCACATCATTTTCTTCAATGGATGCAAGAATCTGATTGTCCTGTGGGCCAATCAGATGAGACACAATCATCAGTTTTTTAACTGGACCTGTACGTTTCCCTAAAACTCTTAAGCCATCCAGTTCCATCTTTTCAATGATTTCCTGTGCTAAAGATTCAACTGTTGCATTATCAAACTCAAACACCATAGGACGCTTCAATTCACAGGCAAGATACTTCTGCCAGCCCATCACCTGCATCAAACCATAGAATATACCATCAACCCACTGATTTTCCATCCAGATTCCTGAATGAATGTAGTCATGATTGCGCCATACCACAATACCTGTTTCATCCAGAAGTTTCTTCTTTGCCTGGAAAGTCTTGTTTTCAGACAGCCACTCTGTATGATCTCCATGATTCCAGAACAAAGCCTCATGACAGATAATAAAATTTGCCCCTAGTTCATGCGCTTTACGAATCACATCTGTGCTGGCAAAACAAGTGGTCACAATCCCTGTGCACTCTACATCAGGATTTCCATAAAGAATTTTATCGCGTGTTTTGGATTCATCAATGGGTACACCATTCCATGTACCCTGATGTTTGGATTTCATCAATGTAATCAGTTCTCTAATTGTCATATCCTATACCTCTATAACAATTATACATGAAATCAGTTTAGTTGTCTGTTTTTTCCATTATGGAGTATAATAGTGCATAGACAAGGAGATTTTTTATGAATAGAGAACGTTCTGAAATTGAAAACAAATACAAATGGAATCTCACAAGCCTGTATGAAAACGATGCAGCCTGGGAAGAAGACCTGAAAAAAATCGAAGAAGCAACAGCTAAAGTTGCAGCATATCAGGGAAAACTGACAAACTCTGAAAATGTACTGGCATGCTTAAAGGCAAGCACAGACATGGGCAGACTGATTTCAAATCTGTTCTGTTATGCAAACCTGAGAAGAAGTGAAGATACTCGTGCAGAAGATGCACAAAAGATGTACATGCGAATCTACATGAACTACGTGAAGGCAGTTTCAAGTGTAGCTTTCCTGGAACCTGAATTCCTCTCGCTTCCTGAAGAAACAATCGAAGAAATCGTTAATGATCCAGCACTGGCAGAATACAGATTCCAGCTGGAAAATCTGAAAAGAAGAAAACCTCATACATTAAGCGCACGTGAAGAAAAACTGCTGGCAAGCTTTGGTGAAGTTCTGGCAGCACCAGGAGAAATCGCATCCAATCTGCAGGATGCAGACCTGGTTTTCGAAGATGCACTGGACAGTGAAGGAAACGCTCATGAAATGTCATCTGCAGCCTTTGGACCTCTGATGATGAGTGCAGACAGAACACTGAGAGAAAATGCCTTCAAGAGCATGTACAAAGCTTACAAACAGCACATCAACACATTTGCCGCAAGCTACAGCGGACAGATCAAAGCGGCTGTTACAGAAGCACAGGCAAGAAACTATCCTTCATCACGTGCCATGTCCATGGCTCATGAAAACATTCCGGTTGAAGTTTATGACAACCTGATTGAAACTGTACACCAGTTCATGCCTGCAATGCACCGTTATGTAACACTGAGAAAACGCCTGCTGGGTGTTGAGGAACTTCATTATTATGATGTCTATGTTCCTTTGATTCAGACTAAAGAAAAGAACTACAGCTTTGATGAAGCAAAACAGATGGTCCTGGATGCAGTCGCTCCATTGGGTGAAGAATACTGCACAACAGTACGCAACGGATTCAATGACAACTGGGTTGACGTTTATCCAAACAAGGGAAAAAGCTCAGGAGCTTACTCATCAGGAACATATGATTCAAACCCATTCATCATGATGAACTTCACAGGAACACTGGATTCCGTATCAACACTGGCTCATGAAATGGGACATTCCATGCACACATGGCATTCAAATAAACATCAGCCCGTACAGTATGCAGACTACACATTGTTTGTGGCAGAAGTTGCTTCAACAGTCAATGAAAACCTGATGATTGAACAGCTGCTGGCAAAAACAGAAGACCCTGAAGAAAGACTTGCACTGCTTAATCAGTATCTGGAAAACTTCAAAGGTACAGTTTATCGCCAGACCATGTTTGCAGAATTCGAAAAAGAAGCGCACGCCATGGCTGAAAGAGGAGAAGCTCTGGACCCTGCATCTTTAAACAAAATGTACTACAACCTGGTAAAATCATACTTTGGCGATGATATGGTCATGGATGAAGAAGCAGCTTATGAATGGTCAAGAATCCCTCACTTCTATCGTCCATTCTATGTCTACAAATATTCAACAGGATACTCTACTGCAGTAGCACTGTCTGAAGGCATTTTAAATGAAGGTGCACCAGCAGTTAAACGCTACCTGGAATTCCTGTCAATGGGCGGCAGCCAGTATCCACTGGATGAACTCAAGCATGCAGGCGTAGATCTGACTACACCAGCACCTGTTGCAACAGCACTCAAGAAATTTGAGTGGGTACTGGATGAAGCAGAACGCATGGCAGACCTGTTAGGCAAATAAAACACGAAAGCACTCAACCGAGTGCTTTTTTATTCCTTGTTTTCTTTAAGTGATTTGAGATATTCAGAAGTGCATCCAGAGTATTTCAAAATCATTTCATCAGGACATCCATCATTGATCATTGTTAGAACAATTTTTCGCAATTTATCTTTAAATACCGCATTTTCTGATTTCAGTTCCGTATTCTCTGACTCAAGCTCTGCTATTCTTGCTTCTCTTTCTTCTGCGTCATGGCGTCTTTGTGCTTCATCTCTCATATTGACTTCACGTGCCCACGCTCTTTGTCTTGCCAGTTCATCCTGACTGATCATCTGAAGCACCTCCTTCACCATCCTGAAAATTTCTTCTCTTTCCAGCAATTGCAGTATGATTGGATCTTCTGTTTCTTCTTCATATTTCATCAGAAAACAAATCCATTTTTCCATCATCGAAAATTCATCAATCTGCTTCTTTGAAAGATGATGAATTCCCTTCTTCAATTCTATGATATGAGTTTTCATTTTCTCTGTCAATATAACCCCTTTTTCCATATCAGCGAAACAGAAATGATGCTCATAATGCTGAACATGCGGAAAAACATTGTTGACACACAAGGCAACACACGTTGCCTCTTCAAGTTCCGTATAGACACTTCCCTTGTTTTTGCCTCTGGTAAACAGAACAGTTGCATTGTACAGAATTCTTTCTGGCAATCCCTTCATATGATACATCTGCATTTCAATTTCCGTATTGTTTTTCGTGTTGACGGTGGCACACAAATCAAAGCGAACATCTTTTCCATTAACATTCAGCGGATAAAGATCAGTCTGCTTGAATACAACATCTTTCACCTCAATCCCTGTAAATGCTTCAATGATGCTGGCAAAGATTTTCTTTCCTTTTTCCTCATCAATGTAATGCATCATCTTGAAAACATAATCATTTCTCAAATTCAGTTTAAACGATTTCAGATTCATTTTTTATCTACCTTCACTTAGGTTATTCACCAAAAATCGCAGAAACCTCAAAAAAAATCACTGATTTCTCAGTGATTTGATTTCTTATGCAACAGGTGTAATTCCCAATGCCAACACGATATAGAACAGAATTGCAGTACCAACTGCATAGTACACCATTGGAATTGCATTGATTTTAATCAGCTGTCCTTCCTTGCCAGTTGTACCGATTGTAGCACTTGCCGCAACCGCATTGTTGATGCAGACCATATTACCGATTGCACCACCAACACACTGCATGGATACCACAAAGACAGTAGGCAGACCTAATACAGTCGCTGTGTTGTACTGCAGGTTTGTAAACAGGTTCATGGATACTGTCGCAGATCCTGATACAAATGCACCCAGAACACCGATAAACGGCGCAATCAGCACATACAAATTTCCACCAACCATAGCCAGTGCTCTAGCCATTTCATCCATCATAGATATGCCAGATGCACCCTTGTATTTCAGCACTTCAACCAAAGCCATACCAAACAACAGCGCCAATGCAGCTCCAGATACCTGCTTCAATGTATCTTTCCAAGACTGTTTGATCTGTTCGGCCTTCATACCGTGATAAACATTTGTAATCAAAGATACCAGCACAAAGAATGTACCTGGCAGATAAGCCCACTTCAATGACCAGTTCAGATTTTCAAAGCCAAGCAGATTCTTGATACCTACTACAAACGGCAGACCAGAGTTCAGAAGGCCTTTAATGCCAAGCTGTGGAATACGAGTCAACACCAGAATCACTGCAACCAGAAGATATGGAACCCATGCCTTCAAAAGAGACATGTTGGATTCTGCAACTGGTGAAACTTCAGTTGTTGCCAGCCAGTCTTTTTCCCATTTTTCAGGATCTCCAAAATCCCAAGTCTTCTTAGGCACAAGGAATCCATTCTTTGCAGCGATAACAGATACTGCAATGGAAATCAGCGCACCAATCAAAGATGCAAATTCATAACCTACAACCAGTGCAATCAGCAGCATAGGAATTGCCATTGACAAACCAGAGAAAATTGCGAAAGGTGCAGCTTCCAGAGCAGGCTTGATGGACTTGTCCTTGCTGAAGAACTTTGTTGTCATCATCAGCACAACCAAAGGCAAAAATGTACACATCACTGCATGCGGTACAGCAGTCCACAATGAGAAATCTGCAATATAAGCCGCATCATGAGACAGACCCAATACATTCAGCGCAGAAGTAACAGGTGTACCTACAGCACCAAAAGATACAGCTGTTGAGTCACAAACCAATGCAATCATCGCTGCAGCCATTGGAGGGAATCCCAAAGAAACCATCAATGGACCAGCAAGTGCAGCAGGTGTTCCAAAACCAGCAGCAGCTTCAATGAATGAACAGAATGAGAACCCGATAATGCATGCCTGAACACGCTTATCAGGACAGATATTCATAAATCCACGGTTGATGGCAGCAGTAGCACCTGATGCCTTCAAAGTATTCATCAACAGAATTGCTCCTGTAATAATAATCAAAACGTCAGCTGAGCTCAGCATACCGTACAATGACCCTGCCACCAGAGCCAGTGCATCAATGTTCCAGAACACCAGTGCAAATACAGCAGCCATAACCCAAGATATCAGAAGACAACGCTTAGCTGGCCAGTTAAAAACCATCATCAGAACGAGCGTTGCCAGGATTGGTAAAAACGCAATTAACGCAAGCATAATAATCCTCCCCAAGATCTCAAAAATGATCTCGCAAACTGCTTTATAACACAAAAAAACACTTCAGTCAATTTGATTTTCATGAAAGAGTAAACACATTTCTTTCTTTACTGAATCTTTACTCTTTCATCTTTTCTTTTTCCTTTTTTCATTCATTGTTTTCTCTGTGCTATAATCAAATCGGAGGTAATTCTCATGGACAAAAACACACGTATCAAACAAACCTGTTTATCTATCAATACTGATAACCCCTTTACAATTCTTCATTCTCTGTTTCAACTTGAAGGCGTCAACATGCATGGTCCTGAACATCATGCCCTTGATGGCTGTGCCCTGTTAAGCGCATTGCATCATCACGGACTTGAGTTCAATTTAGACAGTGCACTTGATGAAATGATTCGCCGTGGAACCATGATGCCAGGAGCAACCTGTGGACACTGGGGAATCTGCGGATCGGTCTCATCACTAGGAGCAGCATTGTCCATTTTCCATCAGACAGGACCACTCAGCAGCGATATTCACTACAAAAACCACATGAAGTTCACATCCGCTGCACTTCACAGAATATCAGAAGTTGGAGGACCTCGTTGCTGCAAAAGAAATGCATGGCTATCCATGAAAACAGCTGTTGAATTTTTAAAAGAAGTCTATTCCATCACACTTCCTGATGAACCTGTCGAATGTACATTCTCTCATAGAAATGCCCAATGCATTCAGAAACAATGTCCATTTCATAAAAAAATAAAAGTCGCTTTTGTCTGTGTACACAATTCATGTCGTTCACAGATGGCAGAAGCTTTGCTGAAACACTATGACTCTGAACTGTTTGATGTCTATTCAGCAGGAACCGAAACAAAGCCTCAAATCAATCAGGACGCTGTACGTCTGATAAAGAACATATACAACATTGACATGAGTGCTCACTTTTCAAAACTGATTACTGACATACCAAACCCAGACATCCTTATCACAATGGGATGCAATGTGCAATGTCCAGCTTTGCCTTGCCTTCATCGTGAAGACTGGGGACTGGCTGATCCAACCGGACAGGATGATGAAGCTTTCATCAAGACTATTCAGATCATTGACGAGAAAGTCCAGGAACTTATCCAACGATACAAAAAGTGCTGATTGAATCAGCACTTTAGTTTTTTCTAGAACACTTTTCAGCATCAATGGCCAGCACCAGCATCAAAGCAGCCAAATCATCATCAGGATCCACCACATCAATCACATATGTATCTGTCCATTGAAACAATTCTTTTGATACAACTGCGACAACACCTGCATGATCATGAATCTGATAATCCCACTCCATGAAATCCCCCTGCACAGACCAGCCTTTATAATCAATCTGATAAGAAGGCTTAAAAAATGTAAACTCTCTTGAAATTGACCCCACGTATTCATCCTGCATATAGACACTGAATCGCGGCATAAACGTCAGAAGTTCCTGCTTTAATGTAGCGATATGTTCATGATGTACATTGTACACATGCATGCAATGTCCCAATGAAAGCTTTCCTTCTACTGTATACACTGTATTTCCATTTTCATCATAAATATCATAACTATCCAGCCATGAAAAGAATCTTTGTTTAAACAGCAGTTTCATTTTAAATTCCTCGTGTATAGTATCTTAACGCTTCCTGTTCTTCATCATTCAGATAAGGACACAGTTTTTCATAAACCATCTGATGATATTCATTCAACTGGTTCTTTTCAATTGAATCCAGTAAATCTGTATTCAGGATATCCAGATCAATTGGAGCATACGTAATTGTTTCAAAATGCATGAACTGTCCATACATATTCTTAACACCTTTTGTGACCACCAGTTCATTTTCAAGACGGCAGCCAAACTCACCTTCAAAATACAAACCTGGCTCATCGGTTAAAATCATGCCCTCTTCCAATCTTGTATCTTCATGACGCCCAAAGGACACATACCATCTGAATGCCTGTGGACCTTCATGCACACTCAGCAGATGACCAATGCCATGACCTGTACCACACTGATAATCCAGATTCATATCCCAGATAGGACCACGAGCCAGGATATCCAGCGAAAGTCCTGAACATCCATACAAAAATTTAGCACGCGCAAGACGCAGCATCGACTTCAATACAGTTGTGCAGTACATCTTCCATTGTTCAGAAACCTGACCAATCGCAAAGGTACGCGTAATATCTGTTGTTCCTTCCAGATACTGACCACCGCTGTCAACCAGAAACAGCCCCTCTTTCAGCTGTGCATCTGTCTTTTTTGAGGCAGAGTAGTGCATCATCGCACCATGCTCATTGTAAGCTGCAATCGTGTTGAAACTTAAGTCGATGGCCCCCATTTCTCTTCTCATTTTTTCAAGAACATCGGATGCACTGATTTCTGTGATGTTTTCCTTATCAATATTCTGTTTCAGCCAGATCATAAACTTCACAAACGCTGCACCATCTTTTTCATGAGCCCGACGAATGTTTTTCAGTTCAATTTCATTCTTGCAGGCCTTAGCCAGAGCAACACAAGATGGTTCATCCAGAATCTGATTGTCTTTACAAAGAACACTCATCATCGCATGATGACACTTCAAGCCATCACACCAGACTGTCTTGTTTCTGATGTTTTTCAGATCATTCATGAATTCAGTATAATCTTTGACTTCAATCTTCTGATTCTTTAATGTTTCTTTCAGCTGATCATCCACTTTCTTCAGATTCACGTACAACACACATTCATCTTCTGTAATGACACTGAACGCCAGAAAAACCGGTGTATGAGCCACATCAGAACCTCTTAAGTTAAACAGCCAGGCAATTTCAGCCAGATCAGCCAACACATGCACATCCGCTTTCTTTGCCTTCATAGAAGCTCTGACATCACTTAATTTCTCTTTGCGGTCTTTCCCTGTATACTGCACATCAAATTCCCAGATTCCTCCATCCGGAAGTGCAGGACGATCTGTCCACACTTCATTGACCAGATCCACTTCATAACAAACAGAAGCCTGTTTTCTTTCGGCAATTTCAGTTAACATTTTTCCCCAGTCTGCCGACATGGTTGTTCCATCAAAACCAATGACATCGCCTGCGTGAGTCCATGCTTCAATCTGCTGCATCACAGAAGGCACTCCATCCAGTCCCATCTTGTACAAAGATACACATGTCCCTTTCAGCTGATTTTCAGCCTGTACATGATAACGTCCGTCTGCCCACACTGCAGCATCATTCTGTGTAATCACCATTGTCCCTGCAGAACCTGTAAACCCTGACATATAGACTCTTGTCTTGTAATAATCAGAAATATATTCACTCTGATGGTCATCTGCAGTAGGAATTACATACAGATGAATATGATGTTTTTTCATCAGTTCTCTGAACTGTTCAATTCTTTTGTTGATCATACCTATCACTCTTTTCTGATTTTCATTGTAGCACAAAACTATTGAAATGTCGGTTCAAATCATGTTCAATAATATTGGAGGAATATTTATGAAACATACCCTTTTGAATCATATTACAGGAATCGTTTTTGACTACAATGGCACACTGGTCTTTGATGCATACATGCATGTTTTAGCTTGGTCTGAAATCTCCATGCGCATCAGAAACAAAGAAGTCACTGCAGAAGAAAACCATCAGATGAGTGGTAAAAACAACGCAGTGATTCTGCAGATGATGGATCCGACATTAACTTTCGAACAGAATAAAAAACTCTCACTGGAAAAAGAAGCTGTCTATCGTGAAATGGTTGTTCAGCAGGACCTTCCTTTGGTTCCAGGTGTACCTGCTTTCTTTGACTTGTTGAAAGAAAAAGGAATTCCATTCACCATTGCCAGTGCATCCATTAAAGAAAACATTGACTTCTTTGTCAAACATTATCATTTGGATCACTGGATTGATCCTGCAACCATTCGTTATGATGATGGAACTTATTCAGATAAGATTCAAATGTTCAAGGATGCTGCAGAAGCGATCCATTCTCCAATTGAGACAACACTGATTTTTGAAGATTCACCAACTGGTATCAGATGTGCCCATGAAGCAGGATTCAAGCACATTGTTCACATCAAAAAAGAAGATGATGATTTGAATCCTCTTGCAGAATATTCAATCAAAGACTTTACAGAACTTCTGTAAAGTCTTTTTTAAGTCTCTTCTTTGCGCAGAAAGAAATGAAATGCGCATGTACTTTCAAGCTGGATAGAGAAATTGACTGTACATTTGAAAAAGAGCTCATTTTCTGAGCTCTTTCGTATTACTATCTACTTTTGAAATCTGTATTTCTTATCTCAGCTTTCGCTGAATCTTTTTAACTATTTAATTGTAGAATCCTTTCATGTCCATCGGCTTATCCTCCACAGACGTACTTTCATTGATTCTTTTTAAGCGTTTATTCAGTTTCCTCAACCAGGTCTGTCACACTGATCAGGAAACGATTTAATATTCCAGCAGAATCTCCTTCATTAGAATTCACTCCTAACCTGATGGTTTCTTCAATTTTCAGTTTCCTTTAATCAGTCTTTTTACTGATCAGGAAACAACTTAAATTTCTTTCAGAATCTCCTTCATGTTAGTATCCTCCTAACTCTTTGTTCAATTATAATATAACTCAGATTCAATAAAGAAACAGTCTGTTTTTACAATTTTTTCTGTGCTATAATTTATTTGTTGAGGTCATAAGACCTCTTTTTTTGTATACAATGTGAAAAAGGTCTTTCGACCTTTTTCATTTTTACTATATAAGGGGATAGAATTATTTGGTCAACAACATTAGGGGAGATGTGTTAACCTGCAAGCTATTATTTCTTGCAAGATTAGAATACAAAAACAGTTTCGTTGAAATTTCGCAACATTGTGTGAAATCATGTGTTTTTCACAAAGTTTCACATTGTGTCCGACTCCTGTACAAAGTATAATGAATTTAGGAAAATGGATGATTCTATTCAGGAGGAAAATATCATGAAAATAGGTACTATTGGTACAGGATTTATCGTATCCAACTTTATCAACGCATCACGTTCCAATGAAAACTGCGAAGTGGTTGCATGCTACTCAAGAAAACTGGAAACAGGTGAAGCTTTTGCAGCTAAAAACGGTGTAAACAAAGTTTATACTGATTTGAATGAAATGCTGAATGATGAAACAATCGATACAATTTATGTTGCATCACCTAACAGCGTTCATTATGAACAGGCAAAAATGGCTTTGAATGCAGGCAAGAACGTTATCTGCGAAAAACCATTTACATCAACATCTGCTGAACTGAAAGAACTGATTGCTCTGGCAAAAGAAAAACAGCTCTATCTGTTTGAAGCAATTATTCCGATTCATCTGCCAAACTTCAAATGGCTGAAGACTCAGCTGGATCGCGTTGGAGAGCTGAAGATCGTTCAGTGCAACTTCTCTCAGTACTCAAGCAAATATGATGCATTTAAAGCAGGCAAGAATCCAAATGTCTTCAACACTGATTTCAGTGGCGGTGCTTTGATGGACATCAACATGTACAACATTCATTTCGTGATGGGTCTGTTCGGTAAACCTGAAGAAGTACATTACTTCGCAAACAAAGAAGAAGGCATTGATACTTCTGGTGTTGTCATCATGAAATATCCTAATTTCGTTGCAACTTGCGTAGGATGCAAAGACTCTAAATCAAAGAACCTCTCTCAGATTCAGGGCAACAAGGGTTACTTCCTGATTGAACAGGAATCAAGCCGCGTTGTTGATGTTGTCTCCAACTTCGGTTCTAATTTCTCAGGACTGGCAACAACATACAGCGTTCAGGAAAACTCAAATGGTATGCACTATGAACTGAAAGACTTCCTGGAAATCGTTGAAAACAATGATTATGAAGCTTGCTGGAACCTGCTGGACTACTCACTGGATGTGCTGGAAGTCATCGAAGCCTGCAGAAAGGATGCTGGCGTAGTTTTCGCAGCTGACAACAAATAATGGAAAGAAGATTTGTTGTTTTAACAGGAAAAGCTCAAGCTGAAATTCACAGTGAAGAATTTGATTTGAATCAGCCTTTAAAAGACAATGAAGCCATCATTGAAACAACCACAAGCATGATCAGTGCAGGCACTGAACTTTCTCGTGTGTATGCAATTAAAGCAGGATTCAGCTATCCTGTTTATCCAGGCTATACTGCCATTGGTAAAGTCTTAAGAAAAGGTGATGGACTGACTCACATCGAAGTGGGCGATCGCGTGTTCTATTCAGGACCTCACGCTTCCATCAACAAGTATTCTCATGTTGGTACAACTCAGGGGGCCAAGATTCTGAAAGTCGATGAAAATCTGACTGACAATCAGGCATGCATGCTGCAGATGGGATTGATTGCGATGAATGCCATCACTGCATGCAAAGGCAATCTGACAGATACTGTAGCAGTCTATGGACTTGGCACCATCGGCATTGTAGCAGCCCTTCTGCTTCAGAAACAAGGCATGCGTGTCATCTGCTTCGACCCAGTAGAAACACGCTGTGAAGAGGCTAGAAACGCCGGACTGAAGGAATGCTACAGCGTTGCTCCAGACAAACAGGTAGAAACACTGAAAGAACTCACAAACGGCAAAGGTGCAGAAATCTCAGTGGATGTATCAGGTATCTCACCTGCCATCGTCAATGCCATCTTAGGCACTGCAAAACATGGACAAGTCATCCTCTTAGGATCACCACGTGCAGGATTTACATGTGACATCACACCTGTTCTCAATGCCATCCACATGAAGATGCTGGATGTCAAAGGAGCATTCAATGAACTCAATCCATTCCCTGAAACAGACGGATTAAGATTCAATGTCCTGAAAGACTACCAGACTGTTACTAAACTGTTACTGGATAAGACCATTGATGCAGACAAACTCATCAGTCACATCATCAAACCAGAACAGATCATGGATGCATATCATGGCCTGATGCATGAAAAAGACATCTGGCACTGTGCAGTCATTGACTGGACAAAATAACCATAACAAAAGCAGTTATCCATCGATAACTGCTTTTTTCATTATTCTGTAACTTCTTCAGTTGGCTGTTCTTCAGGATTTTCTCCCGGTTCTTCACCTGGCTGCTGCTCAGGTTCTTCTCCTGGTTCTTCACCTGGCTGCTGTTCAGGTTCTTCTCCTGGTTCTTCGCCCGGCTGCTGTTCAGGTTCTTCTCCCGGTTCTTCACCCGGCTGTTCAGGATTTTCTCCCGGTTCTTCACCCGGCTGTTCAGGATTTTCTCCCGGTTCTTCACCTGGCTGTTCAGGATTTTCTCCTGGTTCTTCGCCCGGCTGCTGTTCTGGTTCTTCTGCAACAGCTTTCTTCACAAACACTGCTGCTTCTTTTTCCAGTTCAATACCTTCAATTTCCACTGTCACTTTCACTGTCAGTTCAATTGCTTCTGTTTCTGAAAGTGTCCATTCTTCCATCACAAGCACACTATAATCATCTGTTTCAACATCATTCAAAGAGACTGTCAACGCTGACTTCACAACGTCATAGAATTCCTGCTCATTTTCAAGTACAAGTGCTGTTTCTGCACTGTTTGATACAACACTCAATTCAGGCAATACAACACGTTTTACAAAAATTGATGTTTCCACTTCCGTGCGCAGTGTTGTTTCACTTCCAGGATAAATCACTGTCAATGGAACTTCCACGATACCTGATTCAAACTCAAGCAGTGTCTTGTCCACAACCAGTTCATATTCTGTGTACACTTCTTCATTCAGCAGTACATTCAATACACTTCTGAATGCATCTTCAATTTCTTCATCTGCAACATCATTCAACATCAAAGGATTCAAATCAGTTTCATGTGACACTGAGAACAATACATCCTCAAGTTCTGGAACAACAACTCCATAATCTTCTGTAGTAATCAAAGAAAGATGTGAGACACTATCCGGTGCCTCCAGATCCAGCATAGCAATGCTTGATACGATACCTGGCTGTGTGCATGTTCCCCACTCAGTGACAAACTTGATCCAAACCTGATATCCTTGCGCAACTTCAATGCCTAAGACTCTGAAAGGTACATCCATCTGCTGACCATCTTCCAAATATGTACCAATCTGCTGCGTATACAACGTCGTTTCTATTGGCGTTGTTTCTCCATCTTTCAGTGCTTTAATGACAACTTTCACATACCCTGTGCTGGCAGTAGAATCTGCAGACTTTGCCAAGTTGAAAGTATACATGTTTGTCTGAATCTGCTGACCTGTCATATCCATCAGATTGCCTTCAGCATCCAATGTTGTGCTGTACGGAAGCTTATAATATTCACCTTCTGCCACAGCTAAAGCATCTGGTGTTACTTCCACATGATAACTTGCGGCCTGAATGACATTGGAAGCAGACGTTACACTGCTGGAAAAGTAGGCATAAGCAGACATGCACATCATCGCAATACATGCAATAATGATCACAAAAGAACTCATCATCTGTGCCATAAACATCTGATCTGTCAAACGATCCATTTTTTTATTTCTCATGCGCCTTCTCCTTTCCTATTTCCCATTTAATCCAATGTTCCTTCCTGGGATGCCTTCACAGAAATCCCAAGTTCAATCTGTGGAACTGTATCTTCGCGATAATTCGCTTCATTTCCAACACTTGTCGGCATCTGCAGCACAAGTGCCATATACTTCACATCTCCCACTTCAAGCTTATCCACATCCGATGTGTAATTGCTTAAAGGATTGACTGCGATTTCTCTTGCCTGTGTTCTTGTTGACAGCTTTGCATCCAGTTCTGCTTCACTGTCCGCAAACACAACACCATAATTCAGATATGGCTGAAGATTGAACGACTGACCAAACACATTCACAGCTGTCGTATAGTTCCCTACGATGACTGCTGCAGTATAGTCAAACGTATAATCACCAATATTTTCAATTTCCAGATAAACCACCTGTACATATCCCGGTT